>NZ_CP166996.1:3385000-3471676 GCF_048318575.1 Pseudoalteromonas sp. RW-H-Ap-1 | reverse complement strand
GAGATCCGAAAACAGATCAACCCTTTTTTGAAGAAAACTTGAAATAAATGACTGTTCGCTGGATATTTAGACTAAAAGCTCATTTTAACCACTAAAAACTGCGGAAAAGTAGGTTTAACTAGCTAACTTTAAGTTTCCAACCGCATTTTTTCTGATACTTAATCTCTTGATTTAGTTCACTTGCCATCAGCGGATGCTTTTTTAACCAATTGTTTTCAAATTGAATCGCTAACTCTTCATTCTCAGCTGTTATCTTGAAGTTTGGCAACACGTCATCTTGTCGGCGCATCGATAAAATAACAGCAATACGTAATAGTCGAACAATATACGCAGCAACACTACTATGTGCACCTAAATGATCTAAGCATCCTTTTTGAAGGTCTGAGCGGTGGCTATGTGCTATAGCAACAATTACTTTATGCTCTGATTGCGAAAAACCAGGCATGTCGGTATTTTCTAAAATATAAGCGGTATGTTTATGGTACTGCTTATACTCTATTAATAAACCTATTTCATGCAGCTGCGCGACGGCATTTAAAAGCGGCAATCCACTTTGCGCTGCAACCGGCCAATACTGACTGACTTCATTAGCTAGCAGTAATGCTAAACTTGAAACTCGAGATGCTTGCTTTTGATCAACATGATAACGATTCATAAAACCATCAATAGTGCGTTGACGAATGTCGGTATTATGAAGCTCCGGTAGCATGCTATATAAAACACCTTCACGAAGCGCGCCACCTGCTAATCCCATTTGTTCTATTTCAAGAGACTCAAATAGTGCAATTAAAATAGCCAGCCCAGATACAAACACTAACCGTCGCTCTTCACTTAACCCAGGCAAGTCGAGTTCAGCTATTGTTTTATAAGCTATGGATTGTTGTTTGATGGTGTATAGCTTTTCAAGGGTGAGCATTTCATTTAAGTTTTGTGCCACCATAATTTCTTGAATAGCTTGTACAGTACCTGACGCACCAGAGGCAAGTTGCCAACCAGCCGTTTTATATTCAGGTGCTATTTCATCAATAACATTTCGTGCTGCTTTTATCGCAGCATTAAAGTTTACTTCATTTAATTGGCAATCTTTAAAGTAGCGTTCGAGAAAAGTCACGCAGCCAATATTAAGGCTTTTATAGTGACGCGCTTCAAAACCTTGGCCAATAACAACCTCGGTACTCGCTCCACCAATATCAATAACCAGCTGCTTGCCAGTACATGAAGAGGTATGTGCAACCCCTTTATAAATAGTTCGCGCTTCTAGCTCGCCGCTAATAACATTAACTTTATGCCCTAATATTTCTTCAGCACGTAGTTTAAAGTCGTCGGCGTTGGTTGCTAAGCGAAGTGTTGCAGTGGCAACAATGGTGATGTTCTGCGTGGGAATATCTTGCAACCGCTCTGCAAACAAGGCCAAGCACTCCCAGCCTCGTTGCATAGCCTCTAAGCTCAATAAATTATTATCATCGAGTCCTGCTGCGAGTCTTACTTTACGTTTCACGCGCCCTATAGTTTGCAGGCCGCCCGCCATTGATTTAGCAATAAGCATATGAAAGCTATTTGAGCCTAAATCAATGACTGCATATACATTTTTTTGCGGTTTAAGTTGCCCCACCGTTCAAAAACCTCTAGTTACAAATACAATCAAACTAACGGTCGGTTAAGACCGTCCTTTTTGGTAACCATTATTTGGGCGACGTCCGTTGTTATTACTACGATTACGTGGACCAGTAGAAAAATTACGTTTTCTATGAATAGTCGGCTTCGTTAAATCATCTAGCAATGCACTTTTATCGTAATGTGATAATGGAATGCTGTGCTCAATATATTCTTCAATTTCATGAAGGTTATAAGCATATTGCTCACACGCAAAACTAATTGCATGACCTGAAGCGCCTGCTCGAGCTGTACGACCAATACGGTGAACGTAATCTTCGCAATCATCAGGTAAGTCAAAATTAAATACATGACTTACTTCTGGAATATGCAAACCACGTGCAGCAACATCGGTAGCCACTAAAAAGTCTAGCTCGCCTTTACTAAATTGCGCGAGTATTGACTGGCGTTTCTTTTGGTTTACATCACCGGTGAGCATGCCCACGCGATGTCCGTCTGCTTTTAACCATGCATATACGGTTTCACAGCTATGCTTAGTATTTGCAAAAACAATGGCTTTCTCAGGCCATTCTTCTTCAATCAAGGTTAACAACAGCTTAATTTTATCTTCTTGTGAAGGATGAAATAGCTCTTCTTTAATACGTTTACCTGTTTTTACATCGGGCTCAATTTGCACATGCTCAGGGTTGGTCATATGTTCAAATGCAAGCTCTTGTACACGATACGACAACGTAGCAGAGAATAATAAGTTTAAACGCTCTGACGTATCTGGCATACGACGGAACATATAACGAATATCTTTAATAAAGCCTAAATCGAACATACGATCGGCTTCATCTAGCACGACAACCTCTATTTCATTAAGGGTGTAACAGCCTTGCTTGTACAAATCGATTAAACGACCTGTCGTACCAATTAAAATATCTACGCCTTTTTCTAATTGTGCACGTTGTTTTTCGTAATCTTCGCCACCATATACTAAACCTAAGTTAAGATTACAGTGCGGCGCTAAAATTTTTGCATCTTTGTGTATCTGAATCGCAAGCTCCCGAGTTGGGGCCATGATCAGGGCTCTTGGATGTTTACTAGGTGCTTTGCTAGATTGTAATAACCGGTGGCACGTGGCAGTTAAAAATGCCAATGTTTTGCCTGTACCTGTTTGTGCTTGGCCCGCAATATCGCGCCCTTCACAAATAAAAGGTAGGCATTTAGCTTGAATGGGTGTGCAATATTCAAACCCACTTTCGGTTAACCCGGCAACCACTTCCGGTGCAATAGCAAAGTCTGAAAACTTTTTATCGGTCAAATGTGTCTTAGTCATAGCGTTTAAGCATAACGTTTAAACTTGCAATAAGAAACAAGAGTGTTTAAATACGCACTAAATATTTCGCCTAACTAAACCGGAGAGCGCAATGAGCGAGAAAATAATCCAAATTACCGACGATAGCTTTGAAGCTGACGTATTACAATCAGACAAACCTGTACTAGTAGACTTTTGGGCTGAATGGTGCGGACCGTGTAAGATGATAGCCCCAATTCTAAGCGAAGTTGCTGATGAATTTGATGGTCGTGTAACTATCACTAAATTAAACATTGACCAAAACGCGGGTACACCACCTAAGTTTGGTATTCGTGGTATCCCTACACTACTACTTTTCAAAGACGGTCAAGTAGCTGCAACGAAAGTAGGTGCACTATCAAAAACACAATTAGTTGAGTTTTTAGAAAACAATATCTAAGTATTAATTTTGAAAAAAGGGCTCTCAGCCCTTTTTTTATAATTTATTTTACAGAAATACTGGACGCTGCGGTGATGACCTGCTAGTTTATAAAGCCAACTAATCCTTAGTTATATTCAACAAACCTCACTCAACGATCTAATAAGCGATTTTGAGTATGACAACTGTAATAAAGAACCCACCAATATGCATTTACGCGAATTAAAAGACAAGTCTATAAAAGAGCTTGTAAACCAAGCTGAGTCCATGGGGCTCGAAAACGTAGCCCGCTTGAGAAAGCAAGATATCATTTTTGCAATTCTTAAATCACACGCCAAAGGCGGAGAAAATATCTTCGGTGGTGGTGTTTTAGAAATTTTGCAAGATGGTTTTGGCTTTTTAAGATCATCAGAAGCTTCTTACTTAGCAGGCCCAGATGATATTTATGTATCTCCGAGCCAAATTCGCCGCTTTAGTATGCGTACTGGCGACTCTATTTCAGGTCTTATTCGTCCACCAAAAGACGGTGAGCGTTACTTTGCTCTGCTTAAAGTAAACGAAGTTAACTTTGATAAACCTGAAAACTCTCGCACTAAAATCCTTTTTGAAAACCTAACCCCACTTCATGCAAACGAACGTTTTCGTATGGAACGCGGTAACGGCAGTAAAGAAGATATTACCGCACGAGTTCTTGATTTAGCATCACCAATTGGCCGCGGCCAACGTGGTTTATTAGTAGCACCGCCAAAAGCGGGTAAAACAATGTTGCTACAAAATATTGCACAATCAATCACACATAACCATCCTGACGTTACATTAATGGTTTTACTTATTGATGAACGTCCGGAAGAAGTTACTGAGATGCAACGCCTAGTAAAAGGTGAAGTTATTGCATCAACATTCGATGAGCCAGCTTCTCGCCATGTACAAGTTGCGGAAATGGTTATCGAAAAAGCAAAGCGTTTAGTTGAGCACAAAAAAGACGTTGTTATTTTACTTGATTCGATCACACGTTTAGCACGTGCATATAACACCGTTATTCCATCATCAGGTAAAGTACTCACCGGTGGTGTTGATGCTAATGCGCTACACAAACCTAAACGTTTCTTTGGTGCTGCACGTAACGTTGAAGAAGGCGGTAGCTTAACGATTATTGCAACGGCGCTTATTGATACCGGCTCTAAAATGGATGAAGTTATCTACGAAGAGTTTAAAGGTACAGGTAACATGGAACTACACCTTAACCGTAAAATTGCGGAAAAACGTGTATTCCCTGCTATCGACTTTAACCGCTCGGGCACACGTCGTGAAGAATTACTTACTAAACCAGATGAGCTACAGAAGCTATGGATTTTACGTAAGATAGTCCATGACATGTCAGAAATTGATGCCATGGAATTCTTAATTGATAAACTATCAATGAGTAAAACCAACGATGAGTTTTTTGATTCGATGAAACGTAAGTAAGCTAAACTTTAGTTAAATAAACGTTTTCATGAAAAAAGACACCAAATGGTGTCTTTTTTATTTTCAGAGTAAATTAATTTATTCGTGTTGTTTAAACAGAGCCTGTAAGTTATTCACTAATGTTGTTAGCCTTTGCGTATTTATTTGTGGCTGAAGTAATTCATCGTCTAGCGCTTTTGCCGCTAAGGCTATGTCTTTAAACTCGAACATTTGTGCCGCTCCCAACACTCGATGGCTATCTTTTTGCAGCGCCTGATAATCTGCATCTTGAAAGTGCAGCTCAATAAGCTCGCTTTCTTCGGCTAGACTTTGTTGAAAGCTCGTTACTAAATCACTCATATCAACATGAATCTGTTTAGTTGATACCTCTGTATTTGCAGCATTTAAGTATTTTGCTAGCACAGTATGAAAAGACTCTTTATCGATTGGCTTTGCTAAATAGTCACTAAAGCCAAGTGATAGGTAGTGGTCAATTTCGTGGCTCATGGCATTGGCCGTTAATGCTAAAATAGGCTGCTCATAACCACATTGCTTGAGTAGTTCAAACGCAGAAATACCATCCATAACAGGCATTTGAATATCTAACAGTACTAAATCTGGGTATAGCTTTAAGCTTTGTTCTACTGCTTGCTCACCGTTTTCAACGGCAATCACGTCCAACCCAAGAGAGTGTAAATAACGACTGATCAGTTTGCGGTTATCACTGTGGTCTTCAGCAAGCACCACTTTACCCGATAATAATCTATGTCGCTCATCTGACTTAGCTTGTTGATCGTCGTGGCAAACTTGCTCTTCAACTTGTATACAGGGCAAATAAAATGAAAACTCACTGCCTTTTTTAAACTCACTCTGCACACTTATATAACCCCCCATCATCGCTGCTAATTGCTGCGACAAGCTCAAACCTAGTCCTGTACCACCAAAACGTCGACTAATACTGTTATCTGCTTGGCTAAAACACTCAAAAATAAGTTTAAGTTGAGATGAGCTCATACCAATCCCAGTGTCTTTAATCGAAAAGAGTAACCCTTGCTCGGTTTTACTAACACCAATAGTTACTTGCCCTTTATGAGTAAACTTAATGGCATTAGCACATAAATTAATAAGAATTTGTTTTACTCGCGTTAAATCTAATCGCGTAAAATAGGATTTTTCTAACTGGCAGTCTAAAACTAACGACAAGTCTTTCGCTTTAGTTTGAGGAGAAAACATAGCGTGAATATCGTTGATAAGCTGCACCACATCAAAACAACTAATATTAAGTTCTAACCGGTTTGCCTCGATTTTACTTAAATCCAACACATCATTAATCAAGCTTTTTAAATGCTCACTTTGACGTTGTATTACTCTAAGCTCATCTTGTAACTGTTCCGGCTTGTATAGGCCATTAATAAGATCATCAGTTTGTGCCAAAATAGCAGTTAACGGTGTTCTTATTTCATGGCTTATATTCGCTAAAAACTGGCTTTTCACCTCGTTTGCTTCTCGCAGCTCTTGTGCCACACTTTGTAGCTCTTTGGTGCGCTGTTCAACTTGTTCGCTTAACTTTAACTTCGCTTGCTTTTCTGTTCGGCGTTTGTAAACAGCAATTACCGTAATTAAAATTAATATGGCAACAATCGCTAATAAAAACGTTAATTGTGAACGCTTAGCTATTTGCAATTCTTGTAAGTATTGTTGTTGCTTTAATTGTTTAATTTCTTGGTTTAACTGATTTGATTCAAACTGAATTTGAAATTGACTGACCGCTTTCGAGGCTTCTTCGGTATTAACACTACGCTGATAATCAACATACTGCTGGTGCAAACTTAGCGCTTTTTCATAATCCCCTAGACTTGCATTTATTAGTGCTTCAATTCCTAAGCCATCTTTAATACGCATGCCGTTATTATACTCTTTGGCAAGCTTAATCGAGCGTTCAGAGGTTTGTTTAGCACTTTGCGTATCACCTTGTACAAATTGAACAATTGACAACACATGTAACGCTGCCGCTAGTAAAGACTTATTATCCGCTTCTATTGCAAATTGTTGGCCCGCATTAGCGTGATAAAAGGCAACATCAAATTTATTTAGCTTAAGGTTGATGGTGGCTAAATTTGTATGCTTAGTAGAAAGTTGAAACGCATTATTAACGCTTTGATAGTAACGTAAGGCCAACTGATTATAATGTAGTGCTAATTGGTACTGTCTTGATTCAGTGTAAGCTACTCCCATATTACCGTATGCCTGAGCAACACCATCTTCATCGCCCAGCTCTTGAAAAACTTTTAAAACCTCACGGTACATCTCAAGAGCTGACTCATATCGAGAGAGACGAATATAAATACCGGCAATATTATGTAATATATCGGCCTTATCTTGTGCGCTCCCCTCTTTTTCATAAATTACTTTGGCTTGCTGATAATAATCAAGAGCTAGCTCCATGTTATACATATCAAAATAAGCAAGCCCGATATTACTAAGTAAATTAGCCTGTTTTATCGGACTTTTAAGCGTAATTGCGATGTTTAACGCGCGGCTATAATCAACTACCGCTTGTTGCACTAACCCTTGATAATAAAGCACAACTCCTTGCATTTTAATCGCACGAAAGAAGAATTTAGGCTGATCTTTTAACGTACTACTGGTCTCTAGCAATTTAAAATATTTTAGTGCATTGGCTAAATCACTCTGCGCAAACGCCAGCTCAGCTAAATCACTATAAATAGTAATGCGTTGTAAATTTGGAACATCAGGGTTCGATAAAATATCGGTTGCAAGGCGATACTTTTCAGGCCATGTTTGTTCAAGATTAAACTGCTCAAACAAACTTGGCTGCTCATTTGATAAAGCGTCATTTGATGCGCTACTTAAAACAGCCAAAAGGCCAATAAAGCAGATACGCTTTAACTGAGTCAGCATAAAAATATCCTTAAATCCTTGCTAGCCATAACAAAACGACACCCAAACCAAGTATAAACATGTAATTTAGACCAATTTAAAACAGGCACTCACGCCCACTCCTTGGGGTTTAATGTTCTTTGGGTATATGATAATTTATCCAAGATACACTAATTAATAGATTGTAAACAATGCTTAACCCTCTGATAGATGAGATTTTTGAACTATTAATCACTAAAAAAATGTGGATGGTTCATACTTTAGCATCTGAGTTAAAGCAACGTGGGTTTCTTGATACTTTAGCTGCCGAGCCTGAGCGCGACTTATTTAAGCGCAATTTTTTAATTATGAATGCACTTTATCAGCTACAACAGCAACTGATGCCAAAACAGCAATTAGTCGTTAAAGGCTTACATATTGAACTAGTAAACAGTTCCAGTTATAACCAACTACATCCTAACGATCCACTGCGCGATTATTACTTAAACTGGCAAAATTTTGAAACATCTACGACTGAAGTCAAGGCATTATTAGATAGCTTTTGGCAACAATTTAGTCTGCCGACTCATCGCGAAGCCCCGCTGAGTAATGAGGAGCAACAACAACTGCTAGCGCGTTGGCAATTAACATCCCCAGTCACACTAAAAGTATTACAAAAGCGCTGGCGACAACTGGCAGTGCAGCATCATCCAGATAAACAAGGGGGTGACAATGAGGTGTTTAAACAACTAAAAATAGAATATGAGCAACTCAAGGCGAGTTGCTCAGATTAGATCGAGAGTTAACGCGTTAGGCGACGAGCACGGATTTTACGTCCTTTAATATTACCTTCGGTTAATTTGCGTAACGCTGGTTTAGATGAGTTACGCTCTACCGCAACAAATGCCACGTTATCAAGTACGTTGATTTTACCAACTTGGCGCCCAGCAACACCGTCTTTTCCGGTTAATGCGCCTAAAATATCACCCGCGCGCACTTTTTGCTTTTTGCCTGCATCTATCATCAGCGTCACCATTTCAGGTTTGTATGGCGGCTTATCTAATAGGTTATAAGATGGCATTGGCTCAGGAGTAAAGTCACGCTCGTAATGGTCGCCAATTTGAGCCACTTTAAATTGCTCTGCCTCACCATAAATAGAACATGCAATCCCTTTTTTGCCTGCTCGTCCGGTACGGCCAACACGATGTACATGAGTTTGTGGATCGTGAGCTAAGTGATAGTTAATCACCATGTCCATATCATCAATGTCTAAGCCTCGTGCAGCTACATCAGTTGCCACTAAAATAGACGCACTTTTATTCGCAAAATGAATCAGTGTACGCTCACGATCACGCTGCTCTAAATCACCATGCAGTGCCACCGCACTAAAGCCTTCATCGGCTAAATCATCACATACTTGCTGCGTTTCAACCTTGGTATTACAAAACACCACACAGCTTTGCGGGGTAAATTTAAGAAGTAACAGCTTAAGCGTTGGATAACGCTGTTTATTATTATCCATTTTGTAGAAGTATTGTTTAATCGTGCTTTTTTCTTGCTGCTCTTCTACTTTAATCATTTCTGGGTTACTAAGTACACGCTTAGCAATAGCTTCGATTGATTTTGGAAAAGTAGCACTAAATAACAACGTTTGACGATTGGTTGGAATGCGATCAATTATGGCATCTAGGGTGTCTTGAAAACCCATATCAAGCATTTGGTCGGCTTCATCAAGTACCAGGGTTTCAACATCATCTAAGCGTAATGTCCCTTTGCGAATATGATCATCAACTCGCCCCGGTGTACCCACAATAATATGTGCACCATGTTCGAGTGAACCAATTTGTGGCCCAATTGAAACCCCACCACACAAAGTTAAAATCTTAATGTTATGAATACCGCGCGCTAGTTTACGCATCTCAACCGCCACTTGCTCTGCAAGCTCACGAGTTGGGCACAATACTAACGACTGAATACGAAAGCGTTTTACATTTAGCTTGGCTAAAACGCCTAAACTAAATGCCGCTGTTTTACCTGAGCCTGTTTTGGCTTGGGCAATAATATCTTTGCCATTTAAAACGGATGGTAGGCTTTGCGCCTGTACAGGCGTCATTTGGGTGTAGCCAAGCGTTGATAAATTATCAACTAACCCTGAAGGTAAGGCCAACGATGAAAAAGCAATTGCAGTCACAGTAAATTCCATAGCAAAAAATAACTTGAGAAAAGTCTCAATTAATATGCGGCTAATAATAGCAGAATTAACAATTGGCAACCATTAGCAACGAACGATTAAAAGTTGCAATAAAGATATTGCAAATGATAGTTGTTTTCATTAAGATCTGCGACGTTTTACTATCCTAATAATTCTAAGCCGGAAGCCACTAATGAAACTTAACCCTCTTTTTATCGCTCTTTTAGCCTGTACCTCTACAAATGTATTAGCCAACACCGCAAATATAGAGCGCATTGAAGTTAAAGGCAATTATTTCAACGACTACAAAGTAGATAATGCTAGTGGGGCAATGAGAACCTCTACCTCATTACTCGAAACCGCTCAGTCAGTTACCGTAATCACTGACACAATCGTTAATGAGCAACTAGCAACCACTCTTGGTGAAGTATTGACCAATGATGCTAGTTTAACTGCAGGGTCTAAACAACGAAATAGAGAAGTATTTAACTTACGTGGCTTTCAATTAAGCTCATCAACCGGCTACCTGCGTGATGGCCATCAGCATTGGTCTCATTACCAACAACCCATTGAAATTTTAGAGCAAGTAGAAGTTATTAAAGGCCCTTCAAGTATTTTGTATGGGCAATCAGGCCCTGGTGGTCTGGTCAATATGGTAACCAAAAAGCCAACTGCACAAACGTTATTTAGTGCCAGTGCCGATGTTGACCAACATGGTTCAACCCGCTTTATGCTTGATGCTGGCGGCGCACTCACCGAGACTGAAGATTTACGTGCCCGTGGTGTATTAGTAAAACAAGATGTTGAATACTGGCGAGAATACCAAAATGGTGATAACCGCGAACGCGATCGTTTTTTAGGTGCCTTAGTGGTTGATTACGATATTAGCGATAACGCCCTAGTACGTGTACATTATGATCGCACTGATGACGAAGCAGGCTTAGATACTGGCGCTTGGATAGATAATGATGCCAACATTATTGGTGATAACAAAACAATTCGTGATATGTCATGGGCCTTTACTGACATTACTGTTGAAAACATGGGTATTGATTTCAAAGTATTTTTAACCGATAACTGGCAAGTTAATTTAGGCTACAATGAGCAAACGTTTGAACGTCAGCGCTTTGAGTCAGCACCACGTAAGCCAAGTGACTTTATCGAAGGTGATAGTTACCAGTCACGTCCTTACGATCGCTTTGATGATTGGCAGTTTAAAACTGCTTTTATTGACTTCATTGGCGAATTTGAAACCTTGGGTGTACATCATCAATTACTTGTAGGTGCTAACTCACTGGATTATTACTACGGCCAATTACGCACATCTGCTGATACGATTAATTTTTCTGCCGGTCAAAATGAGCCTAATCGCCCTAATATAAGTTACAAATCAGATGACACTATTAGCTCGTCTGCTTACGACTATTACGGGATTTATATCCAAGATTTAATTTCATTCTCACCAGAATGGCAAGTATCGCTAGGTGGTCGTTACGATAAACAAAGTAGAGAAAACAGCAATAACGAATCGTTCGTACCTAAGGTCGGCGTACTTTACCATCCAAATGCCTCTGCAACTGTTTATGCAAGTTACTCAGAAGGATTTGAGCCGCAAAACGAAACATTAGTAAATGAAAAAGATGTTAATAACGGTATGAAGCTCGATGCTATTACCTCTGAGCAAAAGGAAATTGGGGTAAAATGGCAACTGTTTGATGATCGATTAATGCTTAGCGGTGCCTTATTTGATATTAGCAAAACAGGCACCTTAGTGAGCGAAGAGCTGGTTAACCCTATCGGTGATATAACGAGCATCACCACGCAGGCAGGTGAGCAACGCCATAAAGGCTTTGAGCTTGCAGCTCAAGGTGCTGCAACTGACCGTTTATTTGTTATGGCATCAACTATGTATTTAGATGCTAACTATGAGCGTGATGAAGAATTAGAGGGCAAACGCCCAACTGATGCACCAAAATGGTCTGCCTCTTTATGGACACGTTATGAGCTTAATGACGCTGTTGCTTTGAATGCCGGTGCTTTTTATGAGGGTGAACGTTTTGCTGATAATGCTAACACCGTAACAAAAGAGGGTTATACTCGTGTTGATATTGGCGCAACCTACAAGCTTAACTTAAATAACAAAGATATTAACTTACGTTTAAATATTGAGAACTTATTTGATAAAAACTACCTAGCCGGTGGCGGTTTAAATAACGTTACCGTAGGTGAAGGCACAAGCGTGCGTTTAGCCGCACAATTTAGCTTCTAAGCTGATTCTCTATAAAGCCCATATCAAAAAGTATGGGCTTTATAAACCAATCCTTTATGACATAATTACTTACAGTTTGCTGCTTTACTAATTTATCACTTGCTCTAAAGTTGTAAATTAACAAGGAGCCTTATTATGTTGCTTTTCAATACTAGCCAGTCATTTCCTCATTTTACACACGTTCAGTGCTGCCCTGATTGCAACAACAACTGCTATCACTTAGTTAATCAAAGTCGCTTTTTACGCTTTACCATTTTTCCTATATTTCCTATAAAGTTAAGTTATAAACGCGAGTGCTATCAATGCGGACATAGTGAGGCTATCAATATTAAGACGTTACCTCTGTTTGAAAAGCTTAGCCTACCAAAATACTGTATTGGATTAATTTTATTACTATGGTGGGCGTTATTTTTTTATCAAAAGCACCTCAACACTGAAGCACTAAAACAAAGCTATTTAACCTCCCCAAAAGCTTATGATACCTATTTAGTTAAAGCCGATAAATTCACTCACGAACCATGGACACTCACTAATTTAAAAGTTGCGCAAGTACTCAGCTTTGATGAGCAATTTATAACGTTTCAGGTGGGTAATTACAGCTATAAGCGCACTAGTGCCATTACCACAGCGATGCGTGCAAGTTTGTTGGTACAAAGAGATTACTTTTCTTCTCAAACTATTACCCTGCCTCGTAATGAAATAAAACGTTTATACGAAGATGACATTATATTTGACGTGCTACGCCCAAAGGCATATTCACTTTATGGCGGGTTTGTGATGTTTCCACCTAAACCTAAACCTCTTTATAAAGGCTTAAAGCTCGATGAGAATAATCAGCAAGGGATTGTTTACTATAAAGATAAGCAATATAGCGAAGCGCTTGAAAGCTTTAACCTAGCAGCAAACTCAGGCTCACAATGGGGTCAACTAAATCTTGCTCAGATGTATCGTGATGGACAAGGTACAAAAAAGAACACTCCGCAAGCGATTTATTGGTATAAAAAAGCAATTGCTCAAGGTAATAGCAAAGCTAAATACGAACTTGAGCAACTATGTAAAACAACTCAGTGCGAATAAAATAAACTACTTATTTGCTTTAAATAACTTAGTATAAGCGACATGCGCAATTACAATAACCAAACCAGCACCTATCCCTAACAGTCCGTCAAATAGTAAAGGGGTTAGTATTTCTCCTGTGCTACCAGCAACCGACTGCGCATAATGAGTTACATCAACTTGAGCATGATGCAAAAGCTCAATTGCGTGTACTAAAATTCCACCACCCACTAAAAACATCGCCACCGTGCCCGCAAAGGCTAAAAACTGCATTAATCTTGGGGCTGCAGCTAATAAGGCTTTACCGAGTAATTCTTTAAACTTACTTGCGGAGGGTTTGGATTGATTAAGTAAATATAAGCCCGCATCATCAAGCTTTACAATCCCTGCTACCAGTCCATAAACACCAATTGTCATGATGATGGCAATCACACTCAATACCAGCGCCTGGTTGATTAATGTGGCCCCTGCGACCGTGCCTAATGTAATAACAATAATTTCGGCGGAAAGAATAAAATCAGTGCGAATAGCCCCTTTAACTTTTTGTTTTTCATACTCTGCCAAATCTAAATTTTCACCATCCTCTATAACTTCTTAATGATGAGGTAAAAAACGAGCAAATACTTTTTCTGCGCCTTCAAAACATAAAAATAGGCCACCTACCATTAAAAGGGGGGTAATTAGCCAAGGCAACCACACACTAATTAATAACGCAGCAGGAACTAATATAGCTTTATTTAAAAAAGACCCTTTTGCCACAGCCCATACAACGGGCAACTCCCTATCGGCGGTAACCCCTGTAACTTGCTGAGCATTAAGTGCCAAATCATCACCAAGCACTCCCGCTGTTTTCTTTGTCGCAACTTTACTCATGGTCGCAATATCATCCAACAGAGTCGTTATATCATCCAATAATGTTAAAAGGTTGCTGCCAGCCATGAAATTTCCTAACTAAAAATAAGATCTTAAACATAACGTAAAGCTATATTTTCACCAACGGTTAATTTAGCTTTGTTAAGCTCCTAATTAAACAAGGGACACGATAAGGCACAGCCAATGAAACACGCTACCATTATTATTACTTTAATTGTTTTAACTGCATGTAATAAGCAGCCAGTTACGAATAACTATGTCTGCGATAACGCACCTGCAAAACTTGATATCATTAGCAATAAACAAGCAAAGTTAAGCTTTTATGACCATGATTATATATTGAATCATGAGGTGAGCGCTTCAGGCAGTAAATACATTAATAAAGAAGTGTTATTTTGGAGTAAAGGCGAACAAGCAATGCTAATAATTAATGGCAAAAAATACCAATGCAGCGACAATTAACCAATAACTAACATCGCATTAAAAAACTTGCTACACTAACAAAAGTCTTAATATTGTTGATAAAGTTATGCAATCTCTCGCTATAAAACACAAAATAATTTTAGCCTTTTCAGCCATTGGCTTGTTGATACTAACCAGCTGCATATTTTTTTACTGGTCGCTCAATCAAATTAGTACCACTAACACGCGTATAGAAACGTTGGCGGTGCCTGTACAACAAGCAAGTAAAGATCTTCGTTTATCACTCCTTTCTATTACTAAATTTAATGCCATTGCTTATAGCCAAACTAAACTTAATTTACTACTGCAAAATAAAAAACAGGCACACGCTGAACAAACGCAGTTTTTTAGTAAATTAGAAACACTAAAAACACAAGTTGCCCAGCAGAAAGGCATGCAAACATTACTTAAAGCTATTAACAAAGACTTTGCCCAGCTAAATACAATAAGCAACCAAATGCTTGCAGCAAAAGAGCAACGTTTTAAGGCGCAAAGCTCAGCCGCAGCACTAACAATTACGTTCAATGAACAGCTTCGTGAACTCAGTAACCGCTTGCTTGATATAGAGCTCATAAACGTTGATAGCAACCAACAATCACTTTTAGATGCGGTATTTGGCACTGCGACTCGTGTTGATGATTTATTATTTACTTTAAATAATAATGTTAAAGGGATTGGGCAAATAACCACTTCAGAAAATATAAACGATCATCAACAAGACACCTCTTTTTTACTCGACAATATTAAATCTAATCTTAGTTACTTAGAGCAACAAGCCACCCCAATTGCTAATAAACTCAACACAAATGAGCTTATTACAGCATTTGATGATTTAAGCAGCCTATTAAATAATCCTGATGGGTTGTATGCATTGCAAAATACTGTGCTCAATAATAAAGACAAAGTTGATCAGCGTTTTGAAAGCTTTCAAAACGCCTTTATTAGTATTGAAAATCAATTGATTGAGCTTAATAAACTGGCTGACACGCGCTTTAACTTTCTACAAGATAGTGCTAAATCAGCAATTAATACTGGCTCTAGCTTAGTGATTATTATTGCGTTTGTATTAATTACTTTGCTGATTATTATTTCAGTATTTACTACCAACGCCATGCTAAAACCGCTTAAAAAGGTGAATAAAGAACTTGCTCGAATAGCCTCAGGTGACTTTTCTCAGCGTAGCAATCCCCACAGTAAAGATGAATTTGGTACGCTGATGCACAACACTAATAGGCTTTGTGATGATTTAACTCACTTAATAAAAGCCATTAGTAACGACGCTTACGAACTCGATAATTCAGCTATTCAAACCAGCGAAAAAGGCCAGCAAATGACTATTGTTGCTAAGCAACAGCTAGAACGTAGTGCACAAGCCACCTCATTAGCACAGCAAATGTTGCAAAGTTCTCAAGCCGTATACGAACAAGCGCAAAGCACCTCTAATGAAATTACTAATGCCTCGCAATTTGCCAATGACGTTAACGACATTGCAAATAATAATAGCCAAAGCATTGAAGCACTTTTAAATCGCTTAGATAGAGCAGTAAGCAGTACAGAAGAACTAGCCCAGTATACGCAACTAATTGGTGCCATTGTTGATACCATTAGCAGTATTGCAGAGCAAACTAATTTACTAGCACTTAATGCCGCAATTGAAGCTGCACGTGCTGGTGAGCATGGTCGCGGATTTGCCGTAGTAGCAGATGAAGTACGCTCGCTTGCAGCTCGCACACAAAGCTCTACAAGCGAAATTACTACCATGATCAACACTCTACAGCAGCATACTCAAACCACCCAAACTGAAATAAATGATGGGCAACAACAGGCTAAGCATTGCGTTGAAAACAGTACTGAACTAAATAATGCTGTTGAGCGTATTAAGAGCACGCTGGTATCGGTTAATGCTATGAGTAAAGAGATTGCGAGTGCCTCACATGAACAACTTGCAAACAGCACCGATATTCAACAAATAATGGCTAAGGTAACCGAGCAGGCCACCTTAAATGCCAACAATGCAACGACCCTAGCAAGCGAAAGTGAAGACGTTAACCAACTTGCACACTCATTAAAAGGTGCAGTAGAGCGCTTTAAGTTTTAAGCGCAGCTAATGACTTGGCTTGTATGAACTGGGTATAATACTTTTAACTTTTTGCTAAGTAACGGCCCACAATGAAATACAAAGATCTGCGCGATTTTATCGATTTACTTGAGAAACGAGGCGAGTTAAAACGCATCAGCCAAGAAATCGACCCGTATCTTGAGATGACCGAAATTGCTGACCGCACACTGCGTGCCGAAGGCCCTGCTTTATTATTTGAAAACCCTAAAGGATACGACATTCCCGTTTTAGCTAACTTGTTTGGTACTCCTAAGCGTGTAGCTATGGGTATGGGCCAAGAGGATGTAAGTGAATTACGTGAAGTGGGTAAATTACTCGCATTTCTAAAAGAGCCTGAGCCGCCAAAAGGCATTAAAGAAGCGCTCGGACAAATTCCGGTATTCAAGCAAGTGCTTAATATGCCGGCCAAAGAAGTTAAAAAAGCCCCCTGCCAACAAGTTATTTTACAAGGTGACGACGTTGACTTAACTAAGCTTCCTATTCAGCACTGCTGGCCTGGCGATGCTGCACCTTTGATTACTTGGGGTTTAACCGTTACCAAAGGACCTCACAAAAAGCGCCAAAATTTAGGGATTTATCGTCAACAGCTATTGGGTAAAAATAAAATCATTATGCGTTGGTTATCTCATCGCGGTGGCGCGCTTGATTTTCAAGAGTGGTGTAAAGAACACCCTGGCCAGCCCTACCCTGTTTCGGTGGCATTAGGTGCAGATCCTGCGACTATTTTAGGCGCTGTTACCCCCGTTCCAGATACGTTAAGCGAATATGCCTTTGCAGGTTTACTACGTGGTAGTAAAACTGAAGTAGTTAAGTCAATCTCGAATGATTTACAAGTACCAGCCAGTGCAGAAATCGTACTTGAAGGGCATATTGTGCCGGGAGAGATGGCGCCGGAAGGTCCATATGGCGACCACACAGGTTATTACAACGAAGTCGATGACTTCCCAGTTATGACGGTCACCCACATTACACATCGTAAAGACCCTATTTATCATAGTACTTTTACTGGCCGTCCGCCGGATGAGCCGGCTATTTTAGGGGTGGCGCTAAACGAAGTATTCGTACCAATTTTACAAAAACAATTTCCAGAAATTGTCGATTTTTATTTACCGCCAGAAGGTTGTTCGTATCGCATGGCCGTAGTGACAATGAAAAAACAATACCCAGGTCACGCCAAGCGCGTAATGATGGGGGTTTGGTCATTCCTACGACAATTTATGTACACTAAGTTTGTTATTGTCTGTGATGATGATATTAACGCTAGAGATTGGAACGATGTAATTTGGGCTATCACTACTCGTATGGACCCTGCGCGCGACACGACGTTAATTGAAAACACGCCAATTGATTATTTAGATTTTGCATCGCCCGTATCTGGTCTAGGTTCAAAAATGGGTATGGATGCAACAAATAAATGGCCTGGTGAAACAACTCGAGAATGGGGCGAACCTATTGTAATGGATCAAGCCACTAAGGATCGAGTTGATGAGCTTTGGGATAGCTTAGATATTCTTTAACGACTTTGGTCTAGGGCCTCTAGGCTATAAACTCACCCTGCGGATATGCTATTATTGCTCAAATAAAGTGCGTATCCGCTAATTTAAGGTAAAACATGCAAACATTACTCGCTGAAGTTGTTTCTATCAGCCCACTAACAGAATTTGTTCATAAAGTTATTTTAAAGCCGCAACAGCCTGTAGCATTTGAAGCTGGTCAATATTTACAGTTGGTTTTAGGTGAAAAAGATAAACGTGCGTTTTCAATCGCGAGTCGCCCCTCACAGACTGATGCATTAGAATTACACATTGGCGCATCAAACGCAGACTCTTACGCGATGCAATCATTAGAACACCTTCGTAGTGCTCACAACGAGAACCAAACCGTAAAAATAGAAGCGGGTTTAGGTATTTCTCAGCTACGTTTGCAGTGCGAGCGTCCAATTATTTTACTCGCCGGCGGGACTGGTTTTTCTTACGCAAAGTCAATGGCTGAGCATTTAGCTGAAATCAACTGTGAGCGTCCGGTGCTATTTTACTGGGGCGTAAAAGAAGAGTCGGCGCTGTATGCACATACCGAAATGCAAGCATGGTCAGATAGCCGTGAAAACTTTAAATTTATTCCTGTCGTAGAGCATCCTACCGACAGCTGGACTGGCCACACTGGTTATGTTCATAAAGCGGTGATGAGCGATATTATGTCGTTAGAACCTTACGATATTTACATGGCAGGTCGTTTTGACATGATTGGCATAGTACGCGATGATTTTATAAATCATGGCGCTATTCGTGAAAACATGTACGCAGATGCATTCGCGTTCATAAAGTAACACTAGTTTAAGGCACCTTAGGGTGCCTTAATTGTTTTAATTGCTAGCACTGTGATTGTTATTACCTATTAAGCTCATCAACATAAACAATTTCCTAAAATCCAATCTATAAACCATACTTTGTACAGAACATTAAGCGGGAGAAACCTAAATGTTAAATACAAAAGTAAAAGATTTTATGCAACATAAGTTGCCTCATATCACCCCTAATACAGAAATGACCACTGCCATAGCAGAGCTAGAAAAATTTAAACTACTAGGCGCGCCGGTATTTGATGATAATAAGGTGCTCGTTGGCTTTATCTCAGAGCAAGAGTTACTCAAACCCTTAATGCAAAGTAGTTATTTTTGTGATGGTATGGTGAAAGTATCGCAGTTGATGCAAACAGATGTGGTAACCGTGCACGGCGATACCAATATTATGGAATTAGCAGAACAAATGAAGCCTGGTAAACCTAAAAATTACCCCGTGATCGATGGCGGTGTAGTGGTAGGTATGATCAGCCGTGCCGATATATTAAAAGCACTTTATAATAATTACGTTAGTTGTAATGCGCACATATAAAAAAATGCCACTGTAAACAGTGGCATTTTTAATTATATAGACAATTTAACGCTGTGCGACTTTAGCTTTAAGTGCGTTTTTATCAGCGTCACTTAAATAGGCAATTTCCAGCGCATTCGCTTGCGCTTTTTCCATATCAGCTTGTGACAAACCTGCTTTTGGTGCTGCCACTGCATATTCGTATTCAATTTCAATGCCTTCAACAGCCGGGTCATCCGTGTTAAGACAGGCTAAAATACCATGATCTAAAAACTGCTTAAGTGGGTGTTTGGTTAAATCATTCACTGTACTGGTTTGAATGTTACTGGTTAAGCACGATTCAATACCAATGCGGTTATCACGTAAATAATCCATTAGTTTTGGATCTTCAATCGCTTTAACACCATGGCCTATTCTGCTTGCGCCAAGCTCGTTTAATGCTTGCCAAATACTTGGCGCACCTAACGCTTCACCAGCATGCACGGTAACAGCCAAATACGCATCACGTACTTGCTTAAAATGATCAACAAACAACTCGCCAGGATAACCAATCTCATCACCGGCCAAATCCACTGCAACCAAATCATTTTTAAAGGCAAGTAACGCGTCCAACTCGTGCTGACAGGTTTTAACTCCGTATGTACGAGACAAAATACCAATTAAGTTTGCTTTTATATCAGTATCTTTTGTTGCACTACGGATACCATCAACCACTGCTTCAACAACCCCTTGAGGGTGTAACCCTTGGCTTTGAGCCATATAATAAGGACTAAAACGCAGCTCTACGTAATCAAGACCCTGCGCTTGTGCATCTTCAATGTTTTCTATCGCAATACGTCTACAGGCATCGTAATCACCTAGTACCGTCACTCCCCAATCAAGCTTTTGTAAAAATGCCATTAAGTTTGGCTCAGGATCAATAACCTGAACATGAGGAATAAGTGCTTCAACATTGTCCGCTGGTAAAGCGATATTAAACTGACGACCAAGTTCTAGTATGGTTTGCGCGCGTACATTACCATCTAAATGACGGTGAATATCTAGCAAAGGTATTTTTCTATTGATCATAATAGCTACTCGGTTGAATTAAAATTGCGCGAATGATACGCAGGTACAGTAATATTTCAAGTGTAGAATACTTAAAATAGCGCTTGGAGGTCTTATGTCTGCTTTTTATATAAAAAGAGTTAACGTGATAAATAAAACCAAATCATTTTAAACAGTGCATCTGCATCAATAGGTTTAGTTATATAGTTATCCATTCCCACGTTAATCGCTTTTTTAGCATCTTCTTCGTGCGCATTAGCAGATAGGCCAATAATAGGTAAATCTAAAAAGCCTAACTCATTACGAATCACTTTTGTTGCTTTTAAGCCATCCATTTGTGGCATTTGAATATCCATTAATACTAAGTCGTATCTTTTATCGCTTAGCATTTTAATCGCTTCAAGTCCGTTATTAGCAATATCTACAACACCCTGCTTGGTTTCTAAAATAGCGGTAGCCACATGTTGATTTAATGGGTTGTCTTCAACGAGTAGTAAGCGATACTTCGCTAGTGATAGGTTGCTTATATCTATTTTATCTAACTTACCTGAATAGTATTGTGCTTTAGGTAGCGGAGAATGGAGCGGTAAACTAAAGGTAAAAGTAGAGCCGTGACCCTCACTACTTTTTAAATCAATTGCTCCTCCCATCAGCTCTACTAATTTTTTACAAATACTTAAACCAAGCCCTGTGCCACCAAACTGGCGTGAGGTTGAACTATCAGCCTGAGAGAATGGGTTAAATAGCTGTTTTTGTGCCTCCTCACTAATCCCAATCCCCGTATCATTGACACTAAAATAAGTCATTTTTGCTGACTGCCAAACCTTTAATGTGATACTACCCTTAGCAGTAAACTTAACGGCATTATTTAATAAGTTCAGCAGCACCTGCTTTAAACGAATAGGATCGGTATTAACAACTAAAGGAGCATCATGATCAACCTCAACTTGTAGTGACAAAGGCTTATTACTAACTTCAAACTGCATTAAGCTCATAACTTCTTTTGCTAGAGACTTTAGCTCCACAGGCTCCTGCACTAACTCAAGTTTACCTGCCTCCATTTTTGAAAAATCGAGCACATCATTTAGCACTCTCAATAAGACACTGACCGCACCGTCAGCTTGCTCTATGTAAGTTTTTGCTAATGACCAGTCCTGCTGTTGCAGTGCTAAGTAATGCATGCCTTTAATACCGTTAATTGGGGTACGAATTTCGTGGCTCATATTAGCTAAAAACTGACTTTTTATCTCACTGGCTTCATCCGCTTTCTGCTTTTCCTGACGCAAAGTCAGTGTTTGCTTTGCAACTTGTTCGCGTATACGAACATTGGTGGCGACCACTGAAATTAAAAACATAATCAATAGCCAAACAAATAGCATGCCTACTATCTGTGCTAGCCAATAAATTAGCCAGGTTGATTGCGTCTTAGGTTGATATATTTCTACTTGCCACAACCGATGGCCAATTAACAACTGATAATCTTTTAGCAACGTCATTGAGTCATGCTCAACGCTATAAAGAGCCTGTTTATTATCTGCTTTATTTATATCAGTAAAACCAATCGCAACTTCATTACCGCTATCAAACGAAAGTGCCTCAGACAACTTAGCTAAACTCACCAAGGCAATTACAAACCCTTTAAAGTCACCTTCAATATCAGGAGCACCAAAGACAGGAGAAATGAAAAGCACGCTGAATTCCTCGTCTGCAGGGGCTAGCTTAAATGGCTCACTCAATACCAGCTCATTAAGAATTTTTGCTTTATTGAGTGCATCACGAATATGTAAATCAGAGTTCAAATCAAAGCCCAGCAGATCTTGCATATTCTTTATGGGGTAAATATATTTTATGGGGTAATAAGTATTGCTAAAGAGCGCGGGTTGCCATTGACCATTCGCCATCCTTTGCTTTATAACAACACTTTTGTCCCAGTGGGCAGGTTCGTTAATAGAATTAGCTGTGATCATTGGCACCCAATTTAACGCTAAAATTTCTTCATTGTAGCTCAACTGCTTAGAGGTAAAATGATTAAACTCATCGAGAATAACCTGATCACTACTTGCTAAAAATGCACCTAACAAAGATAGATGAGCAGCCACTTCATCTAACTTTTGATTAATGGCACTTTGTGCCATCAACACTTTATCTTCTTGCTTTTGAACGTCTTTTTGTTTTTTTACACTTGCTGCGCCATAAAAGCTAACGCTAATAATGGCGTAAATAAGTAACGCAGGCAAAATAACCTGTAGTCGATGACGTAACTGCGAATAGTTAAATATGGCCAATACCAATGGAGTAAAAACAAGTACGCCAATTGAGTCACCTATCCACCAGGTAATAAAGGTACTAAGCGCAGCAGGTGGGCTAATTATATTATTGAAAAAAGTAGACTGGTTCCAACACCTGCCGCTATTACACAACATAGCGGCCCACCAATCACCAAGCTTTGAATACTAAGTCTAAGAGAAGATAAATTAAGGGGGACTTTAATGACTCTGATAATGAGGAATGCACCTAGCCACGCCTGAAAAAAACAGCACAGCTGACGGCAATAGCTTGCAATAAGACTTGCCAATTTAAAATATCAGCAACATTGTCTAAGTGAATTAAATTAACAAAAGCTGCGCCTGCAAAAATCCCCGCATAAGCACGGCGCTTCCATAGTAAAAAGCTCGCTAGCGCAATACCGGCTGGAGGCCAAGACGCAACCGCATAACCATTAACGGCGAATAAAAAATTACTCAGGTAACCGCTAAAGAAATAAGCGCATGCGAGGCTAAAAGATAATGTAAATACATTTTTCACAACCGTCGCTCCTGCGCTTTTATTATTGATTTATAACTATAATTGATTATTGGTAGAGTACAAGTGCCTTATCTAATTGTGCACTGTGTTTATAACTTAATATCGCTTGTTGTCGGTACTGTGCTTTATTTTCGCTATTGAGTGCTTTGTCAAAAACACGTGCGGCTAAGTCGTAATCACCTTGCGCATTAGCTAAACACGCTAACGCTAATAGTAACGCATTATTATGCTCATCTTTTTTCAGTCGCTCTTGAATGCTTGATTGCAACTTATAAGCACTACTTGGTGCAGCTTCACTTAAAATGTAAGCCAGTTGTTCATACTGTTTTTGCTTGAGTAATTTAACTAGCTCATCTTCGATGCTTGCTAATTGTCCTGCTTTAGCCATTTGAGTTAAATAAGCCGTGTGCGCATGCGCCTGCAACTTTTTACCTAAATGTTGATATTTAGCGGTTAACTCATCATTTGCTTGCGCAGCAAAATAAGCTAAAAAAACTTGCTGCCATTGGGTATCATTCAAGGCGTTTTTACGCAATAAACGCGGTAAAAAGTCTTCAAGCAATTTAAAATGCTGTTGCTGCACTAAAACTTCGGTGTACAACTTCAAATCAAGTACCGTGGCTTTTTTAGATTCTGCTGCCACCCGTATTTGCGGTTCAATTACACTGCTGTCGCCACTAGCTAACCATAACTTAGCCACTTTAAGTTGTTGCTCTGGGCTGATTTCAAACAAACGTTCAAGCGCTTTATCAGGCTGGTTATTTGCCAGTGCGGTTTTTGCTAATAACGCTAAACGTATATCGGTAAATTTAGCAGGCACACTATTGCTTGATAGCGCACTTTCTACTTGCTCGTAATCATCATTAATGAGACTCCACAATGCTTGCTCTATAGCCGCATGTTTACGCTCTTGGCTTCGCGCAAAAAAACCATGCTTAGTGTTTCTGTAAATAGATAAACAATAACGCACTAGCTTGTAAGTTAAATACAAAGCTGCCGCACTCAGTGCTGCCATTATACAAAATGAAACAATCGTCCCCTCTATGGTGGTATTGTTAAATGAAATCAGCACATAGCCTTTTTCATCTAACACAAAGGGAGTAATCGCTAGCACCAACACAATAGCGACAATGAAAATAATCAGTCCTATCATTGTGCCCACTCCTTCACCTGTTGAGTGCTTTGCAGTATCACTTCAGGATTAAAATTAAGCGATTCTTTTTCAAGGTTGGCTAAGGTCTGTATTACTACTTTTGTTGCATCGTCATCTCGCTTAAAGTATTCATTAACCAAACGTTTTGTATCATTCAAAGCGTTAAAATAAATACTTGCTTGCTTACTCATTAATGCGTCTTGCGCTTGAGTAATATTAAGCTTAATGCGTTGGGTAATTAAATGGCGCTCCCTGTCAGTTAATAATGGCTCAATTAATACACCTTCGTGATGGCGAATAGTAATGAAGCTATCGACTATTTTATTCCAACTATTACGAATGTTTT
Source organism: Pseudoalteromonas sp. RW-H-Ap-1 (assembly GCF_048318575.1). GTDB lineage: Bacteria > Pseudomonadota > Gammaproteobacteria > Enterobacterales > Alteromonadaceae > Pseudoalteromonas. Next base: position 3,446,827 of record NZ_CP166996.1, on the reverse strand, counting down.
GCTGCCAATCACTGACATCTTCAGAGAGTGCGTTCTCATCACTTATACTCGCCTCTTCAGGCAAATTAACCGCATTAAATACCAAGTCATCAATACGTTTTATTACACTGTTTAATTGTAAATAAATCGCTTCTGTCGCAACGGGTTTAATATTATCGAGTGTTTGAATGTCTTGTGTAATTGCTTGACGCAACTCAAGCGTACCAGAGTGGTCGCTTAACAATGAGTCTAAACGTTTAAGCACGGCACTTGTGCCTGGGTAATCTTGTTCTGCCCACAGTTTAAATTCAGCCATGCGCTGCAAGCTGGTGACCTCTTGTGGATTTAATGTATTACCACTTTGTTGTACCTTTTGCAGTGCGGCTTTTAATACTTGTTGATTTTTTACAGAGTTCTCATTGAGTGCCATAGCGATTTGCTCTTCGCTATTAAGCAACGCTTGTTGCAAACTGAGTTGCTCAGACTTAAGCGTTTGCAGCTCTTGCTGCAATATCTTATTTTGCTCTGTTAATGCATTAACCGCTAAATTTTGCACTTTACCGGCATTAAGCTTTTGATAAAACTCATAACCCACACCACTGGCAACAAGCAAGGAAATCACTAACGCAACGCTACCTACTTTACTTACTTTTTGAGGAATATTTTGCGTTTGGTTATTCGCTTTTGCAGACTCACTTTTAGTCGTATTTGAGGTGTTCTTTGCTGTTGGCTTCGCTTCTTTTTCTACTTTTGACGTCGCTGACTGTTCACTCATTTTGCTACCTTGCTGATTAATGCAGGTAAACATAGCCTGGTCGCTAGCTCCTGCCGCAGTGTGTATATGGGTCGAATTTATTTTTTGTTGTTGTAAATAAGCACCAATGCGCTCACTGGCAACATAAAACTCGCACTGTTGTAACCATGTTAGTTGCGCCGCTGAAATAGTATTAAATATGGCGTCAACTGCAGCATTACTTGTAATGACTATACCGTGTACATTCTGGCTTTGCCAGTGGTCTATCCAGTTAGCTGAGCTAGGCTCTACTGGTTTACGTTGATACACCATACAATTATTTAAATGAGCACCACGTTGCTTCAAGGTTTTTGCTATTTCAGGTCGCCCGCCAATCCCTTTTACTAACACAATATTACTGCCGTCAACATCAGCCAAAGACTTAAGTGCGAGTAACCCTTCAGAGTCATGTTGTTTTGGCAAAGCCGCGCGCACACCAAATACTTCATAAATGGTATCGGCTGTTTGTTGGCCTACCCCATAAAACTGTGCTTTGGTATTAATTGCAGGCTTAAGTTCATTTAATGCATGCACCGCATCCTGTGAAACAAAAATAATTTTGTCGGCGTTTACCAGCGGGCTTAATTCAACATTTGTTGGCGTTAAGTAGGTTATTTTTAAAACAGGATATAAAGACGCTTGATAACCCGCTTGCTCAAGTTGCTGTGCAAGGGCTGCGCCTTTTCCTTCGGGCCGAGTTATCAGGATATGTTTCATTATGCGTCTCGATATACGTCAGCTAGAATTTTATCTGCGCCTTGTGCTAATAGTTTTTTAGCTAGCTCTATACCTAAATTTTCAGCATCATCAACGTGACCGCTAATTTCATCGCGTAAAATTTCGCTGCCATCAATCGCACCGACTAAGCCACGTAAGTGTACTTGCTCGCCATCAACCAATGCATAAGCACCAATTGGCACTTGGCAGCCCCCTTCTAAATGGCGGTTCATTGCGCGCTCAGCGTTAACACGAATACGTGTTTCGTTATGCTCAAGTGGCGCCAATAATGCTTTTGTCACAGTATCGTCTATACGACACTCAATGCCTACAGCGCCTTGGCCATTAGCGGGTAAAGAGACTTCTGGTTCAATAAAATCACGAATGCGTTCACCCATTTCTAAACGAATTAGCCCTGCAGCAGCGAGTATAATGGCATCATATTGGCCGCTATCAAGCTTGGCTAAACGTGTATTTACATTGCCACGTAAGTCACGAATTTCTAAATCCGGACGCATCGCTCTAATTTGACACTGGCGACGTAAACTTGAAGTCCCCACAATAGCGCCTTGTGGAAGCGCATCAATATTGGCAAAATTATTTGATACAAATGCATCACGCGGGTCTTCACGCTCACAAATGGTGTGTAACTCTAAATCATCCGGAAACTCTACCGGCACATCTTTCATTGAATGCACTGCAATATCTGCACGGCCATCTAGCATGGCTTGCTCTAACTCTTTTACAAATAAACCTTTGCCGCCAATTTTAGCTAGTGGTGTATCTAAAATAATGTCACCTTGAGTCGACATTGGCACGAGCTCTACACGCACGTCATCATGAAAATGCTCTAGCTGTGCTTTTACAAATTCAGCCTGCCAGAGTGCCAATGCACTTTTACGAGTGGCAATGCGAACTAACTTTGTTTTTTCAGTCATAAAATATCCATTAATAATTACTAGCTTTTGGGATTAAAACTTATTCAATCTAAGGCTATTTAATTTGCTAAAACTCTAAATTCTTTTTGAGCGATGAGCAGCCCGTTTTCATCAACTACATCAACGCGCCAATGCCCTAATTGAGTATCCATAATATTTTTAGTTGAGTACGTTCTGTAACGCGGAGAAGTGACCTTAAGTGCCACTTCAGCCATTACTTCACCTTCAAATAGCCACACATGTTTTACCTGCTGGCCCTGTAAGTTTTTAAGCTCACTAAAAAATGACAGCGACTCTTCAAATTGATTTAAACGCACATCGGCGGCAAATACATTGGTTGGCTCACGGTTACTGACACTGCGAGTCAGAACTGCACGGCTTATAGTAGCAGTATCTATTTTGGCACCAATGGCCACGCTGGCAATATTTGCAGATGCAGCAAATTCTTTTTGCTCTGCAGGCTGTGCACTAACACTTTCAACGTCAGGGGCTTGAGTGGCTATTGTTGCAATGGTTGCCTCATCAGGCTCAGCAGTGGTCGTTGGCTCTACTTCTTGCTTAATAATACTTTGTTGAACTTTAGACTCTGATGGTACTTGTTCAGTAATAGGGGCTGGTTTTTGCTCATCCAAGGAAATAGTTTTAGGGTCTACAACGGCGACACTGCTCACCGGCTCCTCATCGGCATCTGTGGCTTTTTCACTCTCTACTGATGCTGCAATATCATCGTTTAGCGACACAATTGCTGCTTGTTGCTCAGTTAAATCAGACTGCTCATTAGGATGCGGCGTCCCTTGGTCAGCATTCACAGCGCTAGAAAGACCGTAAATAACCGCTGCAGAGGTCATAATCACCAACATAGAAATACTCACAATCCGACGCCAATGCCACTCATAGCTCACGTTGGGTTTGCTAGTAGATGGTTCGCGTTTTACATTTGCTGTTATTACTATTTTTTGACTCATTTTGACCCTCAGCGGCTCCTAAACTAACTTAAGCGAGAAATTAACCATTGGCGCACAGCTTGTAACTCTTGTGTACAAACCTGATGCCCCATTGGGTATTCTTGCCAACTTACATCCATGTTATGCGTTGATAATACTTCAAACGCACTTCTACCCGCGCTATGCGGTACAACGTCATCTTGGCTACCATGAGCCATAAATATATTTAACTGTGTTTGTTTTGCTTCATCTGCCAATTTATGTGGCACACACATGTAGGTTGACAGCGCCATTACACCAGCCAGCTTTTGTTCTAAACGCGGTGCTAAATGCAGCGATACAACGCCACCTTGCGAAAAGCCCGCTAAAATAATTTTACTCGCAGGTATGCCGTTAGCAATTTCTTGTGTAATGAGTTGCTCAACTTTGGCTGCTGATTCTCTAACCCCTTGCTCATCAGCACGTTTATCTAAATCCATAGATTTAATGTCGTACCATGAGCGCATTTGCATACCACCGTTAATAGTGACAGCCTGCATAGGCGCATGAGGAAAAACAAAACGCACCCCTAACTCAGTAGGTAAATCGAGCTGCGGGGCAACAGGTGCAAAACCATCACCTGAATCACCTAAGCCATGCAGCCAGATAACCGTGGCTTTATGGGTGCTTTGCGCTGGGTATTCTACAAACCCTAAACTCATAGTGTTGATTGCCATTTAATTTCTTGACCCGCTTGGCGTGTAGACGCTTCGTTAATGAAGCTCCAAAACTCTGCACCCGAGCGGTTATCAATCCATTGACCATCACGCATTTCAAAATGATGGCCATTGAATTTTGTTGCTACCCATACTTGGTGCAAAGGGGCTTGCTTATTAATCACAATCTTACTGCGATCTGGAAAAATAATTTCTAAAATACCTTGAGCCGATTCATAATCTAAATCTGCTTCACAATCATCAACTTGTTCTTCAATAGTGAACATAAGAGCTTCTGCTAACTGGTGATATTCGTGATCAGTCATCGTTAATTTCCTTTGCAGGCGAGGCGCCTAAATAATGGGTGCATGTTTATAGAGCTAGTGTAACAGGAATAAAATCATCCGCGAATAGCTGCATTTTTTAGATATTCTGTTACTCTGCGATTATAAAGCCAGCAACCGTATTAATCTAATGAAAGCGACATATACCTTACAATTAAAACAACTATTAATCAGCACCGTATTGTTGTGTGCATTAGCTGGCTGTGGCCAAAGCGGCCCGCTGTACTTACCCGAGCAGCCTGCTGAGCAAAACCAGCCAACTGACATCCCTAATAAACAAACACCCGTCGAGCAACAACAGGAGCAGTAAATGGATTTTTTTAATTATAAAAACAACCAACTATTTGCTGAAGATGTCAGCGTAGCAACCATTGCACAGCACTATGGCACGCCATGTTATGTGTATTCAAGAGCCACGTTTGAACGCCATTATTTAGCGTTTGCTAATGCGGCTAAAGATCACAAAAGCCTAGTGTGTTATGCCGTTAAAGCAAATTCAAATATTGCGGTGTTAAATATATTGGCACGACTTGGTGCGGGTTTTGATATTGTCTCAAAAGGCGAATTAGCACGGGTAATAAAAGCCGGAGGCGCTGCTAACAAAGTGGTATTTTCTGGGGTTGCTAAAACGGCTGACGAAATTGCTTATGCGTTAGAAGTAGGTATTAAATGTTTTAATGTTGAGTCGATTTCAGAGCTTGAGCGCATTTCTGAAGTAGCCTGCGAGCTTAATTTAGACGCGCCAATTTCTATTCGTGTTAATCCCGATATTGATGCCAAAACACATCCGTATATTTCCACTGGGCTTAAAGAGAACAAATTTGGCATTGGTATCGAGTCTGCTTTAAGCGTGTATCAACATGCTGCGTCGTTACCTGGCTTAACGATTGTTGGCGTAGACTGCCACATTGGCTCACAGCTTACACAAACCAAACCGTTTTTAGAGGCACTTGATAAACTACTGGCATTAATTGATGAATTAAAAAATACAGGTATTGAGCTAAGCCATTTAGATATAGGTGGAGGACTTGGAGTAACCTATGATGATGAGCAGCCCCCACACCCAAGTGAATATGCAGCACAAGTAACGCAGCGCCTTGCGAATTACCGTCACCTAGAACTGATTTTTGAGCCTGGACGAGCCATTGCCGCAAACGCAGGTATTTTAGTAACACAAGTTGAGTTTATTAAGCAAAACCAAGACAAATATTTTGCGATTGTCGATGCGGGTATGAACGACATGTTGCGCCCATCACTGTATCAAGCATGGCAAAAAATTATTCCTGTATCGGTGCGTGATGACGAAACACCTATCCACACTTATGATGTGGTTGGGCCGGTGTGTGAAACAGGTGACTTTTTAGGTAAAGATCGCCCATTAGCACTCAAACAAGGTGATTTGTTAGTACAGCGAAGCGCTGGAGCCTATGGTTTTACTATGAGCTCAAATTATAACTCACGTCCACGGGTTGCTGAAATAATGGTTGATGGTGAGCAACATCACCTTATTCGCGAACGCGAAACTATCGAAAGCCTATACCAAGGTGAGAAAGTTTTACCATAAACGTTTTTGCCAACTAGCTGCTCTGTGGCATGATTAGCACAGAGCAAAACCGAATTAGAGCGCTATGTTAGTTAATTTTTCCAAAATGCACGGCTTAGGTAACGACTTTGTTGTGATTGATAACATTACACAAAACGTTTTTTTATCCCGTGATCAAATCAAAAAGCTGGCCGATCGCCATTTCGGCATTGGGTTTGACCAACTACTGATGGTTGAAGCCCCTTACTCACCGGATCTCGATTTTCACTATCGTATTTTTAACGCTGACGGCCACGAAGTAGAACAATGTGGTAACGGTGCGCGTTGCTTTGCCCGCTTTGTACGCATGAAAGGCTTAACCAATAAACATAAGATTAGCGTGTCGACTAAGTCAGGTAATCTCACCCTGTATATCGAAAAAGACGGCCAAGTAACGGTTAATATGGGTCACCCTAATTTTGAGCCAAGTAAAATTCCACTCAAAGCAACCAAACGTGAGCTGACTTACATTATTCGCGCAGAAGAACATACCGTTTTTAGTGGTGCCGTATCTATGGGCAACCCGCACTGCGTTATGGAAGTAGACAATATAGAAACAGCCCAAGTGGATACTCTAGGCCCATTGCTTGAAAACCATGAACGTTTTCCGCAGCGCGCGAACATTGGCTTTATGCAGGTTATTTCTCAAGAGCACATTAAACTCAGAGTATGGGAGCGCGGTGTAAGCGAAACACTTGCTTGCGGTACCGGCGCGTGTGCCGCCATGGTGATTGGTTTTATCCAAAATAAGCTTACCAGCACAGTACAAGTTGATTTACCCGGCGGTAGCTTACAAGTGCGCTGGAGTGGCGAAGGCCATCCAGTGCGTATGACTGGCCCCGCTGAACATGTATTTGATGGGCAAGTGGCATTATGAGTGAGTTAACTAAACAGCAAGTAATAGACTACTTACAACAGCATCCTGATTTTTTAATTGAGCAACCTAAGCTGTTAGCGCAACTTGAGTTACAACAGCAAGTACAGGGTGCTACTTCATTAGTGCATATTCAGCAGCGTCAATTACGCGAGCACAATACACAGCTAAAAAATCAAATAGACAGCATGAGCAAAAATGCGACCCAGAATGAACTGGTTTATCGTTTATTTAGCCAATGTCACCGACAGCTGTGGAGTAATTACGACTTTAATACACTGGCCAGTAACTTACGTAATATTATTTGTATGAGCCAGACTATTAATGAGTGCAAGCTCGTTAGATACGACAGTGACTTTGAAGAGCTAGTAAAGCACCGACTGTCAGATAGTAATCATTATTTAGGCCGTGTAAATCAGCAAGAACGCGACTTACTCTTTAACAATGACACCCAATCGACCGCACTTTATTTAATTGGTGATCCGAGTAACCCCTACGCAATTTTGGCTTTTGGCAGCCACGATGAAAACCACTTTGAGCCCTCACAAGATAACTTATTTGTATTAGACTTTGTGCGCTCATTGCAAATACGGTTACTGGAACTGGCATGAGCGAAAACACGCCAAATATAAGCGACTTAAGCGACTTAAGCGATAACTGGCGTACACCCATTACATTATTTAGTGATTACTTAAAATTTGAACGCCAGTATTCGGCGCACACGGTTAATCAGTATGTCAGCCAATTAGGCTTTGCCGCCTTGTACTTTAATAAACTGTGCGACAATTGGTTTACGGTACAAAGTGAGCATATTCGTCGTTACAGTATGGCACTGCGGGCAAAAAAATTAAGTGGCAGAACAATCAGCTTAAAATTAAGCTGCATACGTAGTTTGTATAAATTTTTAAAAGCAAAAAATATTACTGAGCAAGCGCATTACCATAATCCGGCACAGGGCATAAAAGGCCCTAAATTTGCGCGGCCATTACCTAAAAACCTTGATGTTGACCAAATGGCTCGTTTACTCGAAATACCCGATGATGATCCACTCGCCATGCGTGATAAAGCAATGATGGAACTAATGTATTCATCAGGGTTACGCATTAGCGAGTTAGTTGGCACTAACATGCAAGATATAAACACTCGTAGCGGTGAAATATTAGTAAGGGGCAAAGGCGCAAAAGAACGCCTAATACCGGTTGGCTCCAAAGCACTTGAGGCATTAAAGAACTGGTTAGCAGTTCGCCCACTATTTATGGGCTCAGATGAACATGCGGTATTTTTGAGTAGCAAAAAAAACCGCATTTCTGTACGCCAAGTTCGTTTACGCATGCAGGAATGGGGCATTAAGCAAGGTATTAGCTCGCAAGTTCATCCGCATAAATTACGCCACTCATTTGCGTCGCATATTTTAGAGTCGTCTGGGGATTTACGAGCAGTACAAGAACTCTTAGGTCACAGTAGTTTATCTGCAACCCAAGTTTATACTCATTTAGATTTTCAGCACTTAGCTAAGGTGTACGATAACACCCACCCACGTGCTAAAAAAGAACCGACTAGAGCAGCAACTATGATCCGATTTAATCGCGCAATTTCTCCTTTTTCTGTGCTAAGTTTTGACTTAGACGACACCTTGTACGATAACCGCCCTATCATAACTGCAGCCGTTCAGGCGCAAATTGATTATTTAAATGCGCTACCAGGCTATAAAAAACAAGGACCACAGTTTTGGCAACAATGCCGTGAACTCGCGGCACTACAGCAGCCAGAACTTATTGATGACGTCACACAATGGCGTAAGCATACCTTGCGCTTAGTGTTGTCTGAATTAGGTTTTAAAGATGATGATATAGAGCATCATGCAAATAAGGCGTATCAAGCGTTTGCTGATGAGCGAAGCAATATTACGGTGAGCGAAGATGTACTAATATTGCTTGATAAACTAAGTCAACACTACAAATTAATTGCCATTACTAACGGTAATGTAGAGGTTGAGCGATTTAATTTAAAAGATAAATTTGAACTGGTGTTACAAGCTGGCTTGCATGGTAAAGCCAAACCACACACAACATTATTTGATCAAGCCGCAACACATTTACGTATCAAAAACAGTGATATTTTACACATAGGTGATAGCCTTGATAGCGATGTACAAGGTGCTAACAATGCTGGCTGTCAGTCTGTATGGTTAAATAATCAAGCACAAGCTTATGCCTATAAAGGGCTGGCTGATATTGAAATAACCAACATCCATGCGTTAACCCATTTAATATAACCTATGCTTGTTTTACTAATAATATAAGTTAGAGTTAGTTAATTAACTCCATATTATAATAACAAGGACAGCGTATGACGCTCACAGATTATTTAACAACGCTCGCTGATGAGCCAAAAAGTATTAGCTTTGCTGATACTATGGCCGTTATTGATGAGCACTATATTTTTACAGCATGCAGCTTCAGTAACCATGGGTTATTAAGCTCTGCGAGTGAAAATAACGGTTCGTGCAAAATTTTTGCATTTGCTAAGCTCAACGGTCTTAGTAAACAAAATACCTTAGATTGTTTTGGTAAATTTTACCGTGAAGATGTACTAGACAACCAAAATGCCGATGATCACATGAATATTCGTACGTTTATGTTAGCACCGGAGGCAACACCGTTTTTAGGAATTAGCTTTGATGGCACGCCTTTAACCGCAAAAGAGCAGTATTCAAATCAGCATTATTTAGCCGCTAATAACGGCTTTTCCATAAAGTAACGCGTACCGCTGAGCGGATAATTATTTAATTGATATTTAACTTGATAACCGCGCTTTTCATAGAAAGGTTTGGCTTGAAAATCTAAGGTGTCAAGCTGAGCATGAACGGCACCCATTTCAATTGCCGCACTTTCAAGTGATGTTAGCAACGAGTCAGCCACGCCTTTACCTCGTGCCGATTCAGCACACCACAACCAACTTATTAGCAGCCAATTGCCAAATACATGACCACTTATACCGGCAACTAATTCATTCTGTTTGTTGAGATATTTAAAGCCAAGAGCTTGGCGCTCTGCGTCGAAGTGTTGAGCATTAAACTCAAGCATATTAGCGCGCAGTGCTTGGTTTAATTGCTCAGTATTATCAGCATGCAATAGGTACATTGGGCGTTCCAAATAGGCCTATTTTAGCAAATACCTAATGTTAAAACAGGTTATTTTGTCCAAAGGGAACTTCAAGCATATTGCTAGAAATTTTTTCCGGCTGACCACACATTTCATCATAAGCGCTGGTATGCCTGAGCATCATTTGCGCATAAGCAATATCTTCAAAGCGTTTTTGAATATGTAATGGGCTGACTGCCTTTACAAATTCACCATCACTTTCTTGTACATAGTATTCAACATTATTAATGACAACAGACACTTGATACAAGGCCATCTCCAGTGAATGAACCACCACTTTTTGTAATGGCTGATGCTTTTTTAGTTCTGAAAATTGAATACCCATATTAACCTACCTACTGTTAAATTAACTGTCCAAGTAATCAATACGCAGCTTTGCTATAATCGCGATCAGATTTTTTTAATTACGCGCTATCATGGATCCAAAAATTCGACTCGCAAAGTACATAGCGCATGCCGGCGTGTGCTCACGTAAGCAGGCCTCACGTTTGATTGATGAAGGTGTTGTCATGGTTAATAATCGCCCCGCAAACCATATTGATCATGTGGACGAAAGCGACAATGTCATTGTTAATGGTCACGCCCTTAAAGGCCCAGCCGATTTAGTGTACTTTGCCTACCACAAACCAGTAGGGATTGACTGTAAACTCAATCAACACGACCCAAGTAGCCTTATTCATCATTTGCCGCAACTTACCCGTGTTTACCCTATTGGTCGCCTAGATAAAGACTCGCGCGGATTAATTATTTTGACCAATGATGGAGATTTTTGTAATCAGCTGATCCACCCTGACTTTCATCAACCCAAACGGTACTTAGTCACTGTGAATAAATCATTAGACGCGCATTTTTGTGAAAAAATGGCTGCAGGCGTCCCTGTCGATAAGCAAATGACTTTGCCGTGTGAGGTGACTAAAATCACTGACAATCAGTTTAGTATTATTTTAAAACAAGGACTAAATCGACAAATTCGTAAAATGGCGCATTACTATGGTTACAAAGTGATTGATTTATACCGCGTACAAATAAGTGAATTACTATTAGACCATTTAAATTTACCTGAAAACCAGTTTATAAAAATTAATAAAAGCGACATTTTAGGCTAATAAGCTCACGCTACCCCCACCCCCTCACTTTAATACGATTAAAAAATATAAAATAAACTTGCAAAAATAGATTACAAGTGTAGTCTTAAATTAAAGATTACACTTGTAGGCAATAAAATGATCGAATTATCAAAAGCAGAATTTGAAATACTCGATGCGCTATGGATTAGCTACCCCGCTAATGCCAGCCAAATTATTGAGCGCTTGAGTGATGATAAACAATGGCACGAAAAAACCATTAAAACCTTACTTGGTCGATTAGTTAAAAAAGGAGCGCTTAGCTTCGAAAAAGAAGGCCGCCAATATATTTACACCCCCTGTATAAATCGTGCTGATTACACCCAAAAAGAAAGCCAGAACTTTATTGAGCATTTTTTTAGTGGCCGTATAGCTCCGTTGGTAAGTGGTTTTGCAAAATCAGAAAAACTCTCTCAACAAGATATAAACGAGCTTAAAAAAGTCATAGATGACTGGGAAAAAAACCAAAAGTAAGGGATTCTCATGGTTATTCAAACAAGCTTTAATTGGCTAATAGAGCAACAACTATTATTGAGTCTGTTGTTTGCAGGATTTGTTTTACTTGAGCGCTTTGGCTTAAAAGCAATTGGTTCGCAGCTTATTTATAAATTAGTGTGGTTAATACCAGCCTCGCTGCTTATCGCTAATTTACCCAATGCAATTAGGCCATTACAAAACAGTCCAATTAGTCATTATATCATTACTCCAAATCAACCATTAATAAGCACTATTAGTATTAACTGGGCGCTATTTTATGTAGTTATTACGGCGCTGCTTTTATTCGCCACTTGGATTATTCACCGCCGATTTGTAAGCAACCTACAGCTTTGTGAAGTAACAAATTTACAAGCAGAAATAAGCTCAGGGGTAAAAACCTTTACTAGTCATCAAGTGGCAACACCTATGGTAATTGGGGTACTAAATAGCAAGCTAGTTTTACCACACAACTACAATACTCTGTTTGATAAAGCCACATTGGCGCTTATTTTAGAGCACGAAAATGTGCATATAAAACGCAAAGATAACCTAACAAATGCGCTGCTATTACTGGCTACAATTTTAATGTGGTTTAACCCTTTAGCTTGGATGGCATACGCAAGCTGTAGGCGCTTACAAGAGCTAACTTGTGATGAACGGGTACTAAGTAATAAAACCACACAGCAACAAATTTTATACAGCAAAGCCTTAGTAAACTGCGCTGCCAATGCGCCAGCGGGTCTGATGGCTTATTCACACTACGGAGATAAAAAAACCATATTACAACGACTTACTAATATCAAACATAACGGCGCACATTCGCGCCTAGCAAAAGGAAGCGCGTTACTTATAGCAGCAAGCTTGCTCAGTGGCTTAGCAGTAGCAAAGCAACCTGAAGCATCAGCTAAAAAAGAAACATCTATCGCTCCCGTAATGCGAATCGAACCGCTTTACCCAAAACAAGCGGCGGAACAAGGCATTAGCGGTTCAGTGGTATTAAAATACGACATAACCCCAGCAGGCAAAACAGCTAACATTACTGTTGTAAAAGCTGAACCAGAAGCAGTCTTTAACAAAGAAGCAAAAAGAGCACTGATGCAATGGCAATATACACCTTCATCAATGGGACAACAAAACGTACTAATACAACTTGATTTTGCACTCAACAGTACAGTTACAAAAAGTGATTTAATAGAGCGAGTTAACATATCGCATTAATGGGAATAAGTGTTTAAGACTATAAAGCAAGCACCCTTTTAGGCTGCTTGCTTTGTGGTTTTTGCTTATTCTCGTTATAAACTGACGGCGATCATGCCAATAGCGGTTCCCATGCCTACCAGCCAAGTGATCGAGCGAATAATATCGAGGTTTAAATAATAAAAAGTACAAAATAAAATACGCGCTACAATATGCGTCATCGCTAAAGTTTCGGTTACGGCATTAACATTGTTTGTGCCTAATACAGCAGCCAAAGCAACGGCAAAAACCGCTAACGATTCAAAACAGTTTTGATGAGCAGCCAGCGCCCGTGCTCCGAGTCCTGTAAGTTGTGTTTGTTGCTGGCGCGGATGTTTATTATCGTAACCACCGAGCTTATTCATTTCTATAATAGCTGGGATTCTTGCAACATAAGGCATAGTCACTGCCATTAAGGCGCAAACTAATAAAGTTGTCATTATCATTCTCAAGTTATTTTTTATAACTCAAAATAACACAGCAAATAGAAAAAAGCCGCCAAATATAAATAACCTGAGTTCTGGCGGCTAGTAGTAACATCCCAGACACTATAGCCGATTTAAGCAGTGCGTCACTGTGGCAAATTGTCGCAGGTGATGAATATTCATTATGCCTTTTTGATGGTCGCTTTAATGCCAGAGTACTGCTAAATTACTCCTCCGCTTATTGTATGTTGTTTAAGATGATTTGGATTTTACTGACTATTTTTGCCGCATTTATGCAGTCATGGCGCAATGCTCTGCAAAGTAAATTAAGCACTCATGTGAGCATTGCTGGCGTTACATTAGCCCGCTTTATTATGGCAAGCCCTATTGCTGGGCTGTATTTATATGCGCTTTATTATTACCAAGATGCTCCCTTTCCTTCATTCAACCCTTTATTTATTAGCTACATTATTGGTGCCAGCATAGTGCAAATTATTGCCACGGGACTCATGGTTAAATTATTTAAAATGAATAATTTTGCTGTAGGCGCCGGCCTAGCTAAAAGTGAAGCGCTTATGGCGGCCATACTCGGATTGCTGTTTTTTGGCTCAACGCTTTCATTACTTGGTTGGTTTGGCGTGTTTATTGGTGCAATTGCGGTATTGCTATTAAGTGGTATCGCCAATGTGAAACACTTTAGCTTAAAAACAGCATTAACAGGACTTGCCTGCGGTACCGCCTTTGCGTTGTCATCGTCATGGATCAGAGAAGCCAGCTTGAGTTCGGGGATTGCTTTTCCGTATGCGCCTGCATGGGTTTTATTGCTTGTTATTAGTTTACAAACACTAATGCTGTGTATTTATATTGCCTTAAAGGAACGCGATACATTTAAAACTATGTTTCAGCATAAGGGCATGACTTGTACGGTGAGTATATTTAGTTGCTTGGGATCAATAGGTTGGTTTAGCGCAATGAGCTTGCAACATGTTGCCTATGTAAAAACGCTCGGCCAGATAGAAGTATTTTTTACGATATTGATTGCTGTTTTATGGTTAAAACAACCGCTAAAACGCCAAGATAGCGCTGGGCTATTATTGATTGCAGTGGCTGCGATATTGGTAATGCTGCCGAGCAGCTAAAAAAGCGCAGGTATCAACCTGCGCTTTTTTTAATAACTAATGACTAATTTTTAGGGTGATCACACCACAAATAATCATTAACACACCAGCAATACGACCAAACGTGGCGGCATCACCGTAAAATAATATACCCACTAAAAACGTACCAGCAGCACCAATACCCGTCCATACTGCGTACGACGTGCCCATAGATATTTGCTTTTGCGCCAACCACAACATAAAGCCGCTCGCGACCATAAACGCAATGGCAATCGCGATGCCCTGCCAACGAGTTTCAGGAGTTTGAGAAATTTTTAACCCTATAGGCCAGCCAATCTCAAGTAACCCAGCAATAATTAAATACATCCACGCCATTAAATATCTCTCTTTTTCAATATCACTTCATACAAATCGTGACGGCGGTCTTTTAAGTTACGCACTGTCCCTTCACTGTGAAGAATTTTTAACTTATCCATATCTAAGTCGCTAAATAATAACATTTCTGTATTGGTGGTGGCTTCATTTAGTGTGGCATCGTGCGGAAATGAAAAGTCCGATGGGGTTAGTACCGCCGACTGCGAAAACTGCACATCTAAGCTTTCTACTTCAGGTAAGTTACCCACAGAGCCTGCAATAACCACATAACATTCGTTTTCAATGGCACGTGCTTGGGCACAATGGCGTACACGCAAGTAACTGTTTTTAGTGTCAGTCCAAAATGGCACAAATAAAATATCCAAACCTTGGGTGGCCAAAATACGTGACAACTCAGGAAATTCGACATCGTAACAAATTTGAATACCTACACGGCCTGCATCTGTATCAAATACAGCAATTTTATCACCGCCTTGGATCACCCAATCGTTTTGTTCATGCGGGGTAATATGAATTTTACGTTGCTCGTCTATTTTACCGCTGCGATGGCATAAATAACTAACGTTATATATTTTATCGTCTTCGGCAAGCGGCATTGAGCCGGTAATAATGTTGGCGTTGTATTCTATCGCCATACGCGACATGGCGTTTTTAAAGGTCTCTGTGTATTCGGCTAAATACCGAATTGCCTCGGTTTGATTACTTTGCTCGGTTAATCCCATCAGTGGCGCATTAAAAAACTCAGGGAATAAAATAAAATCGCTTTTGTAATCAGATACCGTATCAACAAAGTATTCAACTTGCTTAAGCATCTCTTCAACCGATTCAACACAGCGCATTTGCCATTGCACAGCCCCTACGCGCACGATTGATTTAGTTGACTCAATAACGGTGTCGGTTGGCTCATACATAATGTTATTCCACTCAAGTAATGTGGCATAACCGACCGACTCCTGATCTTCAGGTAAGTATTTTTTCAATAATCGTTTAACCTGAAAGTCATTGGCTAATTGAAAACTGAGTATGGGGTCATACAGCTCTTTTTGATCGACCTTAGCAATGTATTCCATCGGGGTCATTTCACTGCTGTGATTGTAATAACGCGGAATACGTCCACCCGCTAAAATAGCGCGTAAATTATACTGGCGGCACAATTCTTTTCGCGCATCATATAAACGGCGTCCTAAACGCATGCCACGGTATTGCTCACTAATAGCAACATCCAAACCGTATAAAGCATCCCCTGTGGTGTCGCTAAATACGCGGTCGTGGCCGTCGGCAATATCTTCATAGGTATGCGGGTTTGAAAAACGCGCATAATCTACCTGTACACTCAGCGCTAAACCCACCAGCACGCCATCATCCACAATACCTATTTGCCCTTCAGGGAATTGATCGATGAGTCTAAAAATAGTATGGCTTGGCCATGCGCCGCCTAGGTCGGGGTAAGCTTCGTCCATCAAGGTTTTAATTTGTGGGTATTGTTCTCGGGTTAAGTTACAAATTTCAAGATGGGTTTTTTCTGCCGACATACGCAACTCCTTGGGGCATGTAAGAATCAAAAAAGCTGAACACATGCTCAGCTTTATTAGGTTTATGCGTTTTTATTCGCGCTTTGCGCTACTTTAAACTGCGATAAAAAAGTGTGGTTACCCGCTCTTTAGGTAACCAATTAGCATATTCAAGGCCAAGTTCTGACAATGGATCTGCTTTAAGTACCTGCTCTAAACTGGCGTCATTTTGCATTGCTTTTAGCATAACATCTTTCGCTTTTTGCACCAGCTTACGATACGTGATCAGTCCTGAACGGTCACTTAGCGGGCCATGACCAGGAATAACTTGGGTTTTATCATCAATCTGATTAATCACATCATCAACCGCCGCTAAAACACCATCAACGCTACCCCCACTGTCTACATCAACAAACGGCAGGCTACCAAAGTTAAAGTAAATATCACCCATGTGCACAATATTATCATTATTGAAAAAAATCACCGCATCGCCATCGGTATGAGCATGTTGATAATGCACAACATGCGCTTGCTCATTATTAAAGTGCAGTGTTAAATCATGACCAAAACTAATTCGTGGTAGGTAATCCGACCCTTCGCCATGTTTTTCTTTTAGGCGTTTATGTACATTATTGTGGGCAATAACATGGGCTCCGGCTTTAGCAAAGTTTTCGTTACCACCGGTGTGATCGCCATGATGATGAGTGTTAATTACAAACTCTGCACTACCTGGCTTTAAGTCGCTAATGGTTTTTTTAATATCGTCTGAGAGTTTGGCAAACTGATCATCAATGATATATATGCCATCATCCCCTACGCTGGCTGCAATGTTGCCACCTTGTCCGTACAGGACGTATACATGCTCGCTCAGTTGCTTAGCTGTAACTGGGTTGTCATCCGCCGCCGCGTAGTTGCTTAGTAGTAAAGTCGTTATTAATGCCGGTAGTAATTTTTTCATTGTTGTAACCCTATAATTAATAATCATGGTTATAAAACGTGATAGCAACTTATTTAGCTCACTCTGCATCCAAAGCTAGTCGTTGATAGGCACTATTTCAATTTGATGCATGAATGTTTGCGGTAACAATGGGGTGTGCTTTCCTTCTACATACTCATCAAAACCGGCTCGATAAAACTCAGAAAGCGGGTGCCCTGATTGCCCTCCAGGCACTGTTAAAATCGCACTTTCTAAATGTCCAGGTTGGGCAATAAATCGCTGCGATGCGCCAAAACTGGTTTTTTGTACGGCAGGCATATAGCTATCACCAAACCCTGGAGCGGTAGGCATATTTAGTAGCTTACTCAATAGAGGTATTTGTTTAGCAAATGGGTGTTCAATCGCTAATTCGTTTACTTTACCCCATTGCCAATTTTGCATGTTATTACCAAACTTTGCTGTTAACTGTGTGAGTGTTTGCTCAAAAGCTGCCTGTAATTGCTGCTCCCAATTCGTAAATTGCGGGTTAACCCAACTTGCTGGCTGCGCTTTTATTAACTGCCAAACGGTGGGCTCCAAATCGCGCTTTACATAACTCAATGTACCATCCTGCTTATTGAGACTCGCTTCAATACTACTAAATAAAATATTTATTAGTTCATCACGATACGTCTTAACTAAGGTATAACCAACGGAGGTTGGGCAGGCGCATTGCTGCCAGTTATCCAGTGCATTGATATAATCTGCATAGTGTTCTGGCTGCTGTTTTAACTGCTCAAGTAATAAGCCATGCCAAGGAGTTAAAAAGCGCGCTTGATTGTCTAACTGTAATTGATAAAAGTCACCTTCGTTAAACTGCTGTTTTTCAAACAACCGATCGCGAATTTGCATCGCACGAGCACCTAAGGCATAGCCGCCATTACCAAAACGCGCATTATCCTCAGCCGAGACCACTCGCGAATTCCCTGTCCATAAGCGCCCACTCTCAGGGTTTTTAACAAACGGGCGAATAACTTCATTTTGCTGCCAAGTTGCTGAATATTCATTTTCATTAATGGCAAATTCACTAGGTGCTGTTCGCGCAGGAATACCGCCCATGTGTTTCCAAGCTGCACTGCCTTGACTATCTACCACCATTAAGTTTTGTACCGGAATACCCACGTTACTTGCAATATTAAGGGCATCATCCACTGTTTCAGCCTGCTCAAGCTGCAACAATTGCATATCAACGGCATACGGCTGATGCGCTGCCCAACTTAAGGCATAAGGCTGATTGTTAATGTATTTAACAGGGCCATACTCACTTAGCGTTAATGGATAGCTTTCACTGTTGCCATTAGGTAAGGTAATCACTTCATTTACTTGCCATGTTTTACTGCTATCAGTTAATGCAATCCAGTCGGCTGTATCTATATAGCCATTAGTAAATCCCCATGCAATTTTATTATTACTGCCAACCACAATGGCAGGCGCCCCTGGTAACGAAACACCGGTTACCTGATAAGCTTGATTGTGATGAGTGTAATTAAGCTGCGCTCGATACCAAATAACCGGCACCGCCATTGATAAGTGCATATCATCTGAAAGCATCGCAGCTTGCGTATTAGTTAAATCTGCGGTCACTGCCCAGTTATTACTGCCTACTTCTAAATTAGCAGTAATGCTTTTAATCGCCGCTAATGGCTGCGTTGGTAACTGAGGTATAGTTTGAGAATAAGGTGTTAAAATACTGCCATCTAATGCTGCTTGGTATTGGCTTGGTTGGGTTAAAAATTCAACCATTTTTGCACCGTATTGCTGCTGTATTTGAATTAAAGCTTGGTCGCGCTCAAAGGTAGCGGTTTGTAAATCTAAATACATGCTAAAAATAACTAACAGACTATCTTCGCTTTGCCATGGTTGTTGCTCAGCTCCTGTAAGTAGGTATTCAAAACTTGGGTACCCTACTTGCGCAAGTCCTTCGTTTACCCCTTGTGCATAGCTTTTTAGTAGTTGCTTATCGGCTTGGGGGAGAGTTTTTAAAATCGCTTGGCTGCGTTTACGTAATTGATGAAAGCGCATTTTTTTATCAAGAGCGAGCGCGGCTTTACCAAATAGCTCACTGAGCTCACCTGCGGCATTACGTCTAAGTAAATCCATTTGAAAAAAGCGATCTTGCCCGTGGGCATAACCCAAGCCATAAGCAGCATCATGGCGAGTAGCTGCAGTAATAACAGCTTGGCCAAGCGTATCTCGAGCAACTTTAACTGGCTGCGTTACCGCATCGCTTCGGCCTTTACCATCAAGGGTAGGTAAACTTAGAGTCAACACGCCGTATACAATGGCGGTCCCCCCAAGCGCTAAAACCACAACAATTAATAGCAACCGTTTGATTACTTTAAACATAAACATACCCTTCAACTTTTTCAATAAACTATTATTAGCATATATTCATAATCGTTCTATTAAAAACGCTACGAAAAGCGGGTAAAGGGTGAAATAAACATCAAAATCCACGATAATACACAGTTCATGTATTGTGCAGACCTAGTTGAGATCAAAATGACTGAAAAAACATTTATTAAAGGTAAAGACCGCGATTTAGAATCGTCTATCTCTACCATGCAAAACAAGCTAAAAGCGCTAAATATTAATATTGAAGAAGCGCTATGGCTTAACCCTGTAGCAAACTGTTATTCAGTTCATATAAAAGATAGCGACTGTGGTGTGATGTTTACTAACGGTAAAGGTGCTACTGATAAAGCCTCTATCGCTTCTGCGCTAGGTGAATATTTTGAGCGTTTAAGCTGTAACTATTTTTTTGCTGATTTTTACTTAGGTGAAGAATTTGCCAATGGTGACTTTACTCATTACCCGAACGAAAAGTGGTTTAAAGTAGCAGAAGATGAAGTACCACAAGGGATTATGGATGAAAGCTTATGGGATTACTTCGACCCTGAGCGTGAATTAACTGCCTCACACCTTTATGACTTTAATTCTGGTAATTTTGAGCGTGGTATTTGTACTGTGCCTTATACCCGCCAGCGCGACGGCCAAGATATTTATATTCCGGTGAACGTGATTGGTAATATTTTTGTTTCTAATGGTATGAGTGCTGGTAATACTAAATTTGAAGCCCGTGTACAGGGGTTATCTGAGGTATTTGAACGCGCCATTAAAAATCGCATTATTGCTGAAGGTATTAGCTTACCAATCGTGCCTGAAGATGTGGTAAAACAATACCCTAAAATTCATGAAGCCTGTGAAGAGTTGCGTAGCCATGGCTTCCACTTACGTATTGCAGATGCCTCACTTGGCGGTAAATACCCTGTAATGAGTGTTACGCTAATCAACCCAGTAGATGGCTCTGTATTTGCCTCTTTTGGTGCTCATCCTTCATTTGAAGTGGCACTTGAACGTACGGTAACTGAGCTACTGCAAGGTCGTCGCCTAGATCAACTAGACGTATTTCAACCTGCCACTTTTGACAACGACGAAGTAGCCACACCTGAAAACATTGAACTGCACTTTATTGATTCAAGCGGTTTAATTTCTCATGACTTTTTCCGTTCTGAAGCAGACTTTGAATTTGTACATTGGGACTTTAGTGGTTCAACTGAGCAAGAATATAACTTCTGTACTGATTTAATTCACAGCATGGGCCATGATATCTACATCATGGATTACACCCACTTAAATGTGTATGCATGTCGTATTTTAGTGCCTGGTATGTCTGATATTTATCCGGTAGATGAGCTTATTTGGCGTAATAACAACGAAGGCGCTAAATTCCGCGAAACTTTCTTATCACTTGATCAATATGACACTGAGCAACTGATGGAAATTTACGAAAACCTAGAAGAAGCTGGTCATAGCGATATTATTCGCGCTGCTGAATTCATTGGCTTAGCAACCGATGCCGATACGCCTTGGCATACTCTACGTATTGGTGAACTGAAAGCACACTTATGCTTAGCCGCAGGCAGCGAAGAAGCGATTGATTGGGTTTACTGGATTTTACATACCGGCCAAGTTAATGAAGACGCGATGCGTCATTTCCGTTGTTTAAAAGCTATTTTAGAAATTAAATACGATGACGAACGTGAATATACAAGCTACCAAGACGCCTTAGGACTGATGTTTGGCGCTAATAATGTAACCATCGCAATTGAGATTGCAGAAGGTCGTAC
Organism: Pseudoalteromonas sp. RW-H-Ap-1; assembly: GCF_048318575.1. Classification (GTDB taxonomy): domain Bacteria; phylum Pseudomonadota; class Gammaproteobacteria; order Enterobacterales; family Alteromonadaceae; genus Pseudoalteromonas. The sequence goes on along the minus strand of NZ_CP166996.1, from coordinate 3,425,425 downwards.
ACGCTTTAACGGCTTAACTTTCCCAGGCATATCGCTTGAAGGCTTTAAAAAGCACGCCGCATTATTGGATGGCTACCGCAAGTTACATGTTGCGAAACAGCATCATTGGGCACGCGAAGTTAGTGATTCATAATATCTAAACGTGTTTATAGTTAAAAAGAAAATGGCGCATATTTAACTGCGCCATTTTTGTTTCTAGTGTTAGTTAGCTATAGTTAAGCTTTCTATATTAACAATTTAATTACACCTTATGTGGCAACAGCGCAAAAGTAAAAGCACATCCATTTATAATTTTAAGCTTACCTTTTTATTTGCAATCACTTTAATTGCAATAACAAGCTTAGTGCTTGAACGGCTTAATTATAATCGGGCAAAAGATGCTTACCGTTTACAAGTACTTTCTCAAGTAAGTACCTACAGAGCTCAGCTTGAAGCTATTTTGGTATCTAATATTCAGTTAATACGAGGCTTGGCTGTAGCCGTTGCTGCCGAGCCTAATTTAAGCCAAACACGTTTTGGGCAAATTGCCGCTCCACTGTTTAATACCTCGAACGAACTACGTAATATTGGTGCTGCACCTAATATGGTCATTACAATGACCTACCCGCTTAAAGGGAATGAAAAAGCCATTGGACTCAATTTCTTAGAAAATAAAGCGCAACGCGATGATGCTATTAAAGCACGCGATAATAATACTATTGTAATGGCTGGACCGCTCACGTTAGTTCAAGGCAGTGAAGCTTTGATTGCACGAGTGCCAGTTTATTTACCTGAAGACCACTCTTTTTGGGGGCTACTTTCTGTGGTACTCGATATAGAAAAAGTCTATAACAACGCTGGGATTTTCGAATTACAAGAAAAATACACCGTTGCTATTCAAGGACGCAACGGGTTAGGTAAACAAGGTGAGTTTTTCTTTGGTGACCCAGAAATTACCAGCCAAAACCCGCTTGAGTTTAACCTAAACTTTCAAGGCGGAGCTTGGCAGCTCTATGTAGTGCCAAAAACAGGCTGGCAGCCGGCATCGTCGTCTATCTGGCCGTTACGTATCGTTATTATTGTTATTTTGAGTTTGCTTATTTTTGCGTTTTTTTTATTTTTAAAAATGCTCAATAGAGAACACGAAAACGAAAAAATGCTCGAAGTAATGAGTAACCTAGCGCAAGTGGGCGCATGGTCATTTAATTTAGAAAAAAAGCAGGTGTTTTGGTCAGACATGACCAAAAAGATATTTGAATACCCTTTAGATGAGCAACCTAAATGGTCATCCGATTTATATTACTTTAAAGAAGGTAAAAGCAGAGATAAGGCGGCTGAACTAATTTCCAGGGCGGTTAAATATGGTGAAAGCTACGAGGCCGAACTGGAAGTTATTAATGCCAAAGGCGAAGTAATTTGGGCACTCATACATGGTGAAGCCGAGCATAAAAATGGGCGTTGTACCAGAATATTCGGCTCACTACAAAATATTGATGCCCGTAAAAAGGTAGCAATAGAAGATCAAAAAATAGCTCGTTTTAATGAAACCTTAGCGTCGTTACCTATTAGCGACCACATATTAAAAGGTAAATTAAGCGAATCAAAAGAGCTAATTACTCGTGCGGTGTGTCGTGCACTTAAAGTGAATACAGTGAGTATCCGCTTGTTTGATAAACACAAAACTCAGCTGAGTCCTATTGCGAGTTATAGCCAAAATAACAGTGATAATAATACGCCTTGGCGCCAGCACGACATCCCTGACTTTTTTACCACCCTAGAAAACAAAGCCGTTTTTAGCGCCCAAGACGCACAGCAACAAGCTTGTCTCGCACCCATAGCAAAAAGCTACCTCGAGCCATCACCTATTAAAGCAATGCTCTGTGTAATGATCCCCGCAGGCAGCGGCTCAATTGGTGTTGTGTGCGCAGAGCAAGCAAGCGTTAGAGCATGGACGCAAAACGAAGAAGGTTTTCTAATTGCTATCGGCGCACTAATAGGAAGCCTTTATTCTAGTGAACAACGCATAGAAACCGAAGCAGAACTAGTCATGGCAAAAGAAGCTGCTGAACAGGCAGTGATCGCTAAAAGTGAGTTTTTAGCTAGCATGAGTCATGAAATTCGCACCCCGATGAATGGGGTGTTAGGTATGCTTAATATCATTCAAACGACCTCGCTTGATCAGCAACAACGTCATCATATAAAACTTGCCCAATCGTCAGCAGAATCTTTATTAGGGATTATTAATGATATTTTAGACTTTTCTAAAATAGAGGCTGGTAAGTTAGACATAGAAAGCATTCAATTTAATCTACCACAATTACTCGGCGAGATTGTTGAGTCGTTTGCGCTCAAGGCCGAAAGCAATAACACCCAATTAATTTTAGATACTACGCATGTAAGCACCAGTGAGATTGTGTGTGATCCAAATAGATTACGACAAATCTTAAATAATTTGATTGCCAATGCCGTAAAATTTACTCAAAACGGACAAGTACTGGTAACCGCCGCCATAGAAAAAACTATCGACAATACAACTTTAGAGTGCGCGATTATTGATACCGGCATTGGTATTAGTTTAGATAAGCAAAAACAGTTATTTGACTCTTTTACTCAAGCTGATGCATCAACAACGCGCCAATATGGCGGCACTGGTTTAGGTTTGGCAATAGTTAAGCAGCTGTGCGAACTCATGGGAGGCGAAGTAAGTGTAAATAGCTCACCTAATGAAGGCAGCACCTTTGCTTTTTCAGTTAGCATTACCTCAGTGATAGACCAAGCATTTGATTTAGATTGCCAACATATACAAGCAAAGCGAATACTCATTGTTGATAATAGCGAGATGAATGCCACCATCATCGAGAAGCAATTAATGCTATGGGGCGCAGATGTCAGTGCAGTATGTGATTATGAAGAGGTTGAAACTTATATAAGTAATCATCAACAAACGCCACCGGATGTAGCAATTATTGACACAAGCTTTTTAGAGCCGGTAGCACACCCCTTGGCTGAAAAGTTGAAACATTTTTTAGTGAAAAGCCACATTTTGATTATGGCCCCAATGAGCTATTCAAAAAGCAATTTATTTTATGGAAACAATGAAGCAGCCTTAATTTTTAAACCTCTCACTGCTATTGATTTATATAACACGCTGGTAAAAGGTACATTGGCAGCACAACCTAAAGAGTTAGCGCTGCCTCCAGCGATTAATAAACAAAAAAAAGCGAAAGGCCATGTGTTGCTTGTAGAAGATAACAAAGTAAACCAAGTGGTTGCCTGTGCATTATTAAAACAAGCTGAGCTTACCTTTGATATTGCAGAAGATGGCAAAGACGCCCTAACCAAATTAAACCGAGCAACTGCAAACACTTATCAAATTATTTTAATGGATTGCCAAATGCCTATTATGGATGGGTATCAAGCAACTATCGCTATTAGAGAAGGCCTTGCGGGTCAAGAGAATCGAACCATCCCCATTATTGCACTAACGGCTAATGCAATGCGCGGAGATAAAGACAAATGTTTAAATGCCGGGATGAACGACTATTTAAGTAAGCCTCTCGATGGTCCTGCTATGCATGCTAAATTGCAACAATGGCTTAGCGCTAAATAACAGTGTAAGCTTAAAATAGAATCGATGAAGTAAGGGATACTATGCAGTTATCAGTTGAACAACAAAGAGTTATTGGCTGTTTATTGGAAAAGCAAACAACAACGCCTGAACATTACCCGCTATCATTAAATGCCTTAACGAATGCTTGTAATCAAAAATCAAACCGTGCTCCTGTGCTCGAATTAAGCCAACAGCAAGTTCAGACTACTATCGCCGAATTAATCGACTTACGCCTAGTAACAGAAGATGAAGGTCTCTGTGGCCGCGTATCTAAGTACGACCATCGCTTTTGTAATACACAATTTAGCCACTTACAATTTAACGCACAACAACGCGCTATTATTTGTTTATTATTATTGCGGGGAGCTCAAACACCCGGAGAATTAAAAACCCGTTGCGCTCGCTTAGCTGACTTTACCAGTATTGACGACGTTGAAGCATCGCTTGAACAATTGATTGAAAATAGCCATGTTAAAAAACTTCCCCGTGAGTCTGGTAAGCGTGATAGCCGTTATATCCATTTATTTGCAGCACCTTCTGCAGAGAACGATGAGCCAATAGCAACACAAACCATTACAGACGAGTTAAAAAACCAAGAGCTCAATGACCTACTTGCTGAAATTAACGAACTAAAAGCTGAACTTAAAAAAATAAAAGAGTATATAGGGCTTTAATTGTGTAATTTGAAATCACATAATAGCTATTCTTTTTTGAGCATTAAAACTTTTTAACTTTAAGGAGCGGGCCATGCGCGCTGAAATTATGGCTGAAATGAAAGTTCAGCCTAGTATTGATGTTAACGCTGAAATTAAACGCCGAGTAGGCTTTATTAAAGCACGTTTAGAAGCCGCACACTCAACCTCACTGGTACTGGGTATTAGTGGTGGTGTAGACTCATCAACCTGTGGCCGATTATGCCAACTTGCTGTTAATGAGCTTAATCAAGAGCACCAAGACACGCAGTATCAATTTATTGCGGTGCGTTTACCGTATGGAGTGCAAGCAGATGAAAGCGAAGCACAAATGGCGGTTGATTTTATTAAGCCCAGCACCCGTATGACTGTTAATATTCAGCCTGCAACCGACGCCCTTCATGAGCAAACAATGGCAACTTTAGCTGGAAATAAACTGCCACTGCCAACGCAAGAAAAAATAGACTTTATTAAAGGCAATGTGAAAGCACGCCAACGCATGATTGCACAATATGAAATTGCTGGATTTTGCCAAGGACTCGTTGTAGGTACCGACCATAGCGCCGAAAATATTACTGGTTTTTATACTAAATTTGGCGATGGCGCCTGTGACTTAGCCCCTTTGTTTGGCCTATCTAAACGTCAGGTAAGAGCACTGGCAACAGCATTAGGCGCGCCAGCACTGTTAGTTGAAAAAGCACCTACTGCCGATTTAGAAAGTGATAGACCAGGTTTAACTGACGAAGAAGCGCTTGGCTTAAGCTATGAAGAAATAGATGACTTTTTAGAAGGTAAACCGGTTTCAGAACATGTAGAACAAACGTTGATTGCAATTTACCAACGTACACAACACAAGCGCCAGCCTATTCCAACAATATACGATGCTTTTTAAATCAATACTATAAGTGTGATTTAACTGATCGAGCCGCTTATATTTTACGTAAACATGGCGTAAAAATAAGTGGCTTAAATTTTAACGGTTAACCTTAGCGCTTGCCAAAAGAGAGTTTTATATTTTATGACACCCCCGATTTTGATTACTGGTGCAGGACAACGTATAGGGCTTGCGCTTGCACAGCACTTTATAGCCCAAGGGCAAGCGGTTATTATTACTTATCGTACCCGCCATGAAGCTGTAGATTTGCTAGAGCAACAAGGGGCGACTTGTCTTTATGCTGACTTTAGTTCTGATGAGGGTATTAATACTTTTATTACATTACTTAAAGCACAGACTGACTCACTAAGCGCGATAATTCATAATGCATCAAGCTGGGACTGTGAAGCTAACAACCCTCAGTTTGAACAGCTGTTTGACAATATGATGCGCATTCATGCAAAAACACCGTACTTGGTAAACTTACGCTGTGCAGATTTACTATTAAATTATCAGGCGTCTCACGCTAAGCCCGCTGACATTATTCATCTAACTGATTACGTAGTGGAAACTGGCAGCCCAAAACACTTAGCCTATGCAGCCAGCAAAGCCGCCTTGGATAACTTAACCAAATCATTTAGTGCTAAATATGCACCTAATATTAAAGTGAACTCAGTCGCACCATCATTAATTATTTTTAACCAACATGATGATGAACAGTACCGCGCTAAAACTTTGAAAAAATCATTAATGGGTATCGAACCTGGATGCCAAGAAATTATCAATAGTATCGACCTACTACTGAACAGCCATTACATCACAGGCCGTGCTTTACCTGTTGATGGTGGTCGCCATCTTAAGTAAGTCATCTAAATAAACGAGAAACTTATGCATAACGAATTAAAAGAGAGCTATCAAAAAATTATAACCGCAGTCGGTGAAGATGCAGAACGTGAAGGGTTGCTAGACACTCCAAAACGCGCTGCAAAAGCGATGGAGTACCTAACTCAAGGTTACCGCCAAACGCTTAACGAAATCACTAATAATGCAGTATTTACCTCAGATGCTGACGACATGGTATTGATACAAGATATAGAGCTTTACTCTATGTGTGAGCATCATTTATTACCATTTATTGGTCGTTGCCACATTGCTTATATCCCTGATGGCAAAGTGTTAGGTTTGTCTAAGTTTGCACGTATTGTGGATATGTTCTCTCGCCGTTTTCAAATTCAAGAACAGCTAACCCATCAAATTGCCAAAGCGGTTGAGGAAGTAACCGGTGCCAAAGGTGTAGGCGTCATTGTTGAGGCAAAGCACATGTGTATGATGATGCGTGGCGTGGAAAAGCAAAACTCAAGTATGCGTACTTCGGTTATGCTTGGTAACTTTAGAGCCGATCCGAAAACACGTAATGAGTTTTTACAGCTGATCAAAGGATAATCTATGGCTAACGCAATAATTAATGTAACTAACTTACGATTACGCACATTTATTGGCTTTAATCCTGATGAACGTGAAAAAAAACAAGATGTAGTCATTAATTTAGAAATTCATTATCCGGCTGATCAAGCTTGTGAAACAGATGAAGTAGAGCAAGCACTCAACTACAAAGTAATTACTAAAGAAGTAATTAGCTTAGTTGAACAAGGCCACTTTTTATTGTTAGAAAAACTAGTTGCTGAAATTCTTGCTGTTTGCCACTCGCACCCAAGTGTAAATTACGCCAAAGCCCGGGTGGATAAACCCCATGCGCTGCGCTTTGCAGACTCTGTGTCACTAACTCTCGACTGGCACAAATAATCCAACGGCAAGGGCTATTACAGCTATATAACGTAGCCCTTTGCCAAGTGTTACCAGCACTAAAAACATACTAAAACGTACTTTAAACACGCCGCCAATAACGGTTAGTGGATCGCCAACAATAGGTAACCACGCAAACAGTAAGCTATATATTCCATATTTATTAAACTGCTTTTGCGCTTTTTTGAGCCCTTTTTCAGAAACTGGAAACCATTTTTTATCTTTAAAGCGTAATGCTTGTGTTCCAAGCCAATAATTAACACAACTGCCTAATACATTGCCTAAGGTTGCTGCAAACCAAAGTAGCCATAAGTTAGTATTACCTTGCATTATCATCCCACCCATTAATACTTCAGACGAACTAGGTAATAACGTAGCCGATATAAATGCTGTAAAAAATAATGTTATATAGAGCATTGTTCCCTTGTGACTAAAAACTAAACCCAGCCATTAAGCTGGGTTTGAACGACTTTTTAACGTAAATCAAAACGCTTATTTTATTAAATTTAAGCTAAGTGGGTAATTAAACTCTTTGCCATCGTTGGCTTTTACGCTTGCGATAACCACCATCACAAATGAAAAAATAGCGACCATAGGTAACAGTAGTAAACCAACAGCTACAAAAATTAGTAAAAAACACACAAAGTAAGCTATAGCCATAGTAATTTGAAAGTTAAGCGCTTTTTTACCGTGTATATCAACTATAGGCATTTCATCTTTTTTAATTAGCCAGATAATAAGGGGACCTAACACAGAGCCGAATGGCACAATAAACCCAGCTAATGCACTTAAATGACATAGCATTGCCCAAGTGCGGTCATCTTTATTAACGACTTTAATTTCTTGATTTTCTTCCATAGCACAATCCTTTAATTTTTATAATCCGGTTTAATTATACACAGGTATATAACACCACTTATCTATTTATTTGTAAAAAATCACAACCTAAATTGCTGTGATAAAAAAGTGATAAGTTTGTGAGAGTTTTTGGAGACGATTGTTCAATACTTATCTCGAATCATCACATACAGGAAATAAAAATGAAAGCTTCAACATTTACACTTGCAACTCTTTTAGCGGTAGCTAACCAGTCAGCCATAGCTGCAGAGTTAGACTTAGCAATAACCAACCTAACCCAAGGCATTCACTTTACCCCACTGCTAGTTACAGCACACGACAGCGAAGATAAGCTTTTTGAAGTTGCAACTGAAGCTTCTACCGCATTACAAACAATGGCTGAAGGTGGCAATATTACAGAACTAATGGCACAAGCGACTGCAGCAGGTAGCGACATGGCTGCAAACCCAGCAGGAGGCCTATTAGCACCTTCATCATCAACCATGGCCACACTAATGACAACCGATGGTAATGATTACCTCTCGGTAACCGCTATGTTACTGCCTACAAACGATGGCTTTGTTGGCCTGGATAGCTGGAAAATTCCAACCGAAGCAGGCACTTATACTGTTTACTTAAATGCATACGATGCAGGCACTGAGCACAATAATGAACTCGTTGTTGATGGCTCAGGTGCACCGGGTACGCCAGGTATTCCTGCAGCCCCAGGTGGCGATGCGGGCACAGGCGGCGCTGGCTTAACAAGTACCGATAGCAATATTAACGTGCATATTCACCCAGGCACGTTAGGTGACGACGATTTAACCGCAGGTAATAGCGATTTAAGTAATACGGTTCACAGATGGTTAAACCCAGTGGCTAAGCTAACCGTTACGGTTAAGTAGGAGCGTTATCATGGCATCTTTAAATAACTTAAAAAAAGCATCGCGGTTGTTGCACTTGCAGCCTCACTTGCAGCCTCACTTGCAGCCTGTGGCGATAACGACAGAAACGAACCTGTTCAGGTTGTCACACCGCCAACTCCTGAGCATGTAAGCTATACATTTGATGTTACCGTCAGCAATTTAACCGCGGGGCAGCCACTATCGCCTATTGCTGTTATTGCACACACTGAAGGCACTCTTTGGCAAATTGGCAATGCGGCCTCAGTTGCATTAGAAACAATAGCTGAAGGAGGCGATAACAGCCAACTGCTTGCATTAGAAAACGCCATAGCCAACGCATCAAGCGAAGGTCTTGTTGGACCTGGTGCTAATACCACGATTACATTAACCACGGACTCATTTGAGGCACTTAAGTTGTCGCTTGCCACTATGATGGTGAATACAAATGATGGGTTTACCGGTCTTAGTGCTTTAGATGTATCTTCATTAGCCGTCGGCGACTCTTTAACTCGCACTACCGTTGCTTATGATGCAGGTACTGAAGCAAATACAGAAGCAGCTGGTACGATACCCGGTCCTGCTGATGGCGGAGAAGGTTTTAATGAAGCCCGTGATGATGTTAATTTTGTAGCAAGACACCCAGGTGTAGTTACAAATGAAGATGGCTTGTCTAGCTCAGTGCTTAGCCCTGAACATAAATTTGATAACCCATTAGCAAAAGTGGTTATTACCCGCACTCAGTAATTCGTTTATCAATATCAACCTCGATATACCAGCTTTTAATGGGGAAGTTGGGGAGCACGGAAGCCCCCTTTTTTACGAGGATAAATGATGCGCCATGAAAAGTTACTCATAGTTGAAGACGACAGAGAAATTGGTAAATTAATTACCACACAGCTTACATCGCTAAATTTACATGTGGATCATGTTGTAAGTGCTGAACTGGCTTTGAAAAAAATAGCTAAACAATCTTACGGGCTTATTTTACTGGATATAAACCTTCCGCAAATGGATGGATTGAGTTTATGTCGTAAAATAAAAGAACACTATCCAACTATCTCAGTGATTTTACTAACAGCACTAAGTAGCGATATGGACAGAGTTATTGGCCTAGAAATGGGCGCCGACGATTATATTTGTAAACCCTTTTTTGCACGTGAACTACAAGCCAGAGTAAAAACCCAACTGCGACACAGAGCACAATTGCTCGCGAGCCAAAATACTAACCAGAATACGATTAAGGGCGAAACAACGCTTTATGTTGGCTCGCTACACATTGAATTTGACTCTCATCAAGTGTACTTAGCAGAACAGGCAATTAACCTAACCGCCACCGAATTTGATTTGCTTGTGTACTTTGCACGTCACCCAAATCATGTCTTTAGCCGCCAACAACTGCTCGATAAAGTATGGGGGTACCAACACAGCGGCTACGAACATACGGTTAATTCGCATATTAATCGCTTGCGCGCAAAGCTCGAATTACATCAACCAACCCCCATTATAGAAACCGTTTGGGGTGTGGGATACAAACTCAACCCAAACCAACTTAATTAAGATTTTTATTATGAAACTTTCTTTGTACCAAAAATTAGCAGTGTCGTTAGCCGTTATTTTTTGTTTTATTTGTGCGCTGGTTTATAGCTGGAGTAAACAATTAGAACTCAACTCCAAACATCATGGCGAACAAAACTTACATTTAGCACTGGCTGAACATTTAGTACAAGACAATCCATTAATAAAAGAAGGCGTATACGATTACGAAGCCCTTGAAAATCTGTTTCATACTCTAATGCTGTTAGGCCCTGCCTTTGAATTTTACTTTGTAGACCAACGCGGAAAAATATTGACTTACTCCGCAGAACCCGGAAAAGTAAAGCGCTCACACGTTAATTTAGAGCCGCTAAAAAAGCTGATTGCCAACCCAAATACAACACCTATTTATGGTGATAACCCACGAGACCCACAGCAACAAAAAATATTTTCTGTGGCGCCTGTATTTAACAACAATGTATTACAAGGGTATTTATATATAATTATTGGTGGTGAGGCATACGACACCTCACTCAATAATATAAAAAGTAACGACTCGTTATTAGTGGCTGCCATATGGCTAGGTTCAACACTCGTTTTTTTATTTATTGCGATGCTTATTCTACTGCGATTTTTCACAAGCCCTATTCAACGTCTTGCAAAAGATGTGAGCAATATTGAGGCTACTAACTATAGCCTAACCGATACAAAACTAAGTCACTATTCAAATCAAAAAAGCAACGAAGTCCACAGCCTAGCTCGAAGTATTCAAGCGATGATAACGCGTATAAACGAGCAATTTAAAGCACTTGAGCAAGGTGATAAACAACGTAAAGAGCTGCTTACTCATCTCTCCCATGATCTGCGAACACCACTAGCTTCTCTACAAGGTTTTTTAGAAGTGTTAAATCAGTCAGGTGACAAACTAAGTAAACAAGAACAGCAAGAATACTTACAAGTTTCATTAAATAACTGTGGGCAACTAAAGCAACTTATAGAGCAAATTTTTGAACTTGCTCACTTAGAAAATGGCCAAATAAACATTAATAAAGAAACATTTAACCTAGGAGAGCTCATTTACGATTGTATTGCTAAGTTTAGTATTGTTGCGCAACAAAAAGGCATTAATTTATCGGTTGAGCCAGAAATTTGTGACTTCCCTGTCATCGCCGACATAGCCAAACTTGAGCGCGTTTTAAGTAACTTAATCGATAATGCAATTAGGCATACTCCCCTTGGGGGCAGTATTGAGGTTAGTGTAAGACGAAGTAACCACTATCAATTATTTGTGCAAGTTTCGGATACCGGAGTCGGTATTAAACACGATGAGTTACAAGCTATTTTTGATCCCCACTACCAAGCTAGTAATTCTAATAAAGCGGGCCGTCAACAAGGTGGGTTAGGGCTTGCTATCTGCCGTGGACTATTAAAGCTTATGGACAGTGAAATAAATGTTCAAAGTGAGATAGGCAAAGGCACTATGTTTAGCTTTAATTTGCCACAAAAAAAGGCGTAACTTAACGTTACGCCTTGGCTCATTACTTAGTTGAATTTGGGGGTGGCTATTTTTTTATACCGGCTAAATCAAGCATAAATGCATAATTTAACGCGGCATCTTCTAAGCGTTTAAAACGACCAGAAGCACCGCCATGGCCGGCTTCCATGTCTATTTTAAATAGTAGTTTATTATCATCTGTTTTGTAGTCACGCAGTTTTGCAACCCACTTTGCTGGCTCAAAATATTGAACCTGTGAGTCGTGCAAGCCTGTTGTTACTAACATATTAGGGTAGTCTTGTTTACTAACTTGATCGTACGGTGAATACGACAACATATAATCGTAATATTCTTTCTCGTTAGGGTTACCCCACTCGCCATACTCGTTAGTTGTAAGCGGAATAGTCTCATCAAGCATAGTAGTAACCACATCAACAAATGGAACCGCAGCCACCATACCTTTATATAGCTCAGGCGCTTGGTTTGCCACTGCGCCCATTAATAAACCACCAGCACTGCCACCTTGGGCAAAAATTTGCTCTTTATCGCCATACCCTTGGGCTACCAATGACTTAGTAACATCTACAAAGTCGTTAAACGTGTTCTTTTTAGTGAGTAATTTACCCGCTTCGTACCACGGGCGCCCTAACATTTGCGAACCACGTACGTGGGCAATTGCAAATACAAAACCACGGTCAAGCAACGTTAATCGTGCAGAAGAAAAACTAGGATCCATTGTTGCACCATACGAACCATAGCCGTATTGCAATAATGGGTTAGTGCCATCTTTTTTAAATAGCTTTTTTCGATACACCAAACTCACCGGTACTTTTACACCATCGCGTGCTGTAACAAAAATACGCTCAGACGCGTAGTTTTCTGCGTTAAAGTCACCTAATACTGCTTGTTGCTTCAATAATGTTTTTTCGCCAGTGGCCAAATTAACATCATAAGATGAACCCGGCGTCGTCATACTGGTGTAATACACACGTAGCGTATCGCTGTTTAATTCGTTATTACCGTACGCATTAATGGTGTACGCACTGTCGTTAAAGCTTAGTGGTAACTCTTTGCCTGATGTTAAATTACGCGCAATCAGTGTTGATTGACCCATTTCACGTTGTTGATATACCAAGTAGTCATCAAATAACTCAACGTCTTCGAGTTTAATATCCTCGCGAGCAGGGATCACACTTTGCCAATTTGCTTTATCACCGGCTTTATCAATATCAACTTTCATAAGCTGAAAGTTAACCGCATTTAAATTAGTCACAATGTAATAAGTATTACCTAATTTTGAAATGCTGTATTCAAGGTTGGCTTCACGTTCAATTAAACGCTTTGGCTTAGCATTTACATCGTTTGCACTCAGTACTGACAAACCCGATGCATCAGTACTGCTATGCCAAATATAAATTTCTGAGCCGTCTTTGCTCTTGCTCATACCTGTGTAATAGCTCGTATCTTTTTCTTCGTATACAAGCTCATCATCGCTTTGTGATGTACCAAGCGTATGACGATAAACTTGATAACCGAGTAAGGTTTGCGCATCTTTTTTAATGTAATAAACAGTTTTATTATCGTTCGCCCACACAACATAACCACTAGTGCCTTCAAGCGTGTCTTCTAGTAATTTACCAGTGCTTAAATCTTTAATTTTTATATTGTAAACACGGCGACTCACCGTATCTTCACCATACGCCATTAAGTTATCATTTGGGCTTACATTTAGGCCACTAACCGCAAAATAGTCATGGCCTTTAGCTAATTCATTTACATCTAAAATAACTTCTTGATCAGTGCCTGCAAAATCACTACTGCGTAAGTAAGTAGCGTACTCGTTATCGCCGCGAGTTTGCGACGAGTAATAGTACTCTCCGTCTTTTACTGGAACAGTGTCATCATCTTTTTGAATTCGCCCTTTAAGCTCTTCAAATAAACTACTTTGCAGTGTTTTAGTATGCGCAAGCATTGCATCTGTGTAAGCATTTTCAGCCTCAAGATAACTAATCACCTTAGGAGCTTTACGCTCATCATCACGCATCCAGTAATAATCATCGATGCGAGTGTCGCCATGGATTGTCATTTCATATGGCACTTTCTTCGCAATCGGTGGCATGACTTCGGTTTGAGCAGCTACATTTTCAACCTTTGCTGATTGCTCAGCGTCAGGGGCTTTATTACACCCTCCTAAAATAGCTAAGGATATAAAAGTAAGAACAAATGGAGTGTGTTTCATTGATTAGAATCTCTGTAGTTTTTATTTTTGTTAAATATACCTAATATTTAACAGCACAGAGATTTAGTTTGTGAAGCTATGTAAAAAGGGAGCCGAAGCTCCCTTTTATAAACATTTAAGTTAGTATATTACTTTTGCTTACGACGACGCATAAATGCAAACGGTGCAACTAGTAATGTTAGCCAAGCTAGTGAACCTGAAGAGCTTTTCTTCGCTGGTTCTGGAGTAACAACAGGTGCTACTTGCGCTGTAATGCTAACCGCTACCATTACAGGTTCAGATACATTACCACGAACATCAATAGCAACAACTTCCATTTCTGCAGATGTATCACCTGCTAATAAAGTTGTATCTGCAACCACAATTTGTCCATCTGCATCAACAGCAAGACCAATATTTGTATTTGATTGTACGTAATACTCTGAAATGGCCAAATCTAACTCTGACTCTTCAATAGTAAGCGCACCTATCACAGTTCCATCGGCTGCATCTTCTGAAACACTAAACTCACCGCCAACCAGCTTTGGTGCTTCAACGTCTGGTAATTCTAGGTCTTCAGCTGCCATAACTTTAATAAGGTTAGTGCCTGAACCTTGCGATAGTGCAAACGGGCCACTTGCAGAAACAACCGCTTTCTCTCCTGGCATAATTGAAGAAACTGCTTCGCCCGTTTCAAGTGAAGTAATCTGTACCTGAGGTTGTACACCAAATACCGTTGAACCTGTTACGCTATCAGTTTCAAAGTAAACACCTGTTTGATAGCTAGGGTAGCCCACTGATACCTTAAAGTTCATTGGCTCGCCAATCATTGCTGCATCAATATTCATCAACTCAGAACAACCAGAGAAGGTAATTGTATCTTCACCTGCCGCATGGTAAAGCGGAGTAGCCCATGCCAATGTATCATTACCCGCACCATCAGTTGTACCAATTAGAGTACGACTACGACCAGGGAATGCAGTCTGACGACCACGATCGTTATAGTTTTGCATATACTGATCTGAGACACCGTTATTATCTGTGTCGATTTCAACTCTGTACCCAGCTTGGAATACATGTGTTAATGGATCTCGCAATTGAATGGAAGAAGTTATAAATACACCTGAATCACACGCTTCTGAATTAAACGCAGAGAAAGTAGTAGACAGGATATTAAACTCAGCCTCTTCAATTGTTTTTTCTGTTCCCACTGCAATTACACTTTCAGCTTGAGGCGTAATTTCTGTTTGACCTGTGTTTTCAATAACTAATGCCATTTCATTATTAACAACTTCAGGTGAGTAACTTAATTCAGTCGCCGCCTTTGGCATTGCATGATAAACAAGGTGTAAATCATGATCGCTATCTGTAGATGCATCATCGAATACTAACGCACCATCAAATTCGATTGATGTTAATGCTGCACTTCTTGCTGCAATGTCATCTGCACTGAATGGGTTTTCCAATTCCCATACAGGTAATTTAGTTGGGTCAACCGTCATTGTAATATCAAAGTTAATCGCTTGACCTGCAGGAACTGTTACAGACTCAGGGAAATCCCAACTAACTGCGTTAGTATCAATATCACTTTGATAACGCGCTTCTGTGCGAAGATTATAAGTTTTTGCATCTGCAGAGAAGTTCTTAACGGTTACCGTTTTAGTGATAGAGCCTGTTTCTGCAAGGCTCACTAAACCATAAGAAAGCGCAGCTTGTTTAGTATCAAACTTTCCGTCATGCACCCATGCCGCAACTGGTAGATTAACCGCCTTAGTAACGTCAACCAAACCAGCACCTATCATACTAATTGGTGCAAGCTCTGAGTCAGGATTTATATCAAGAGGTTCATTGGTTACATTTAAGTTCGCAGCATTCATTATTGTTGCTTTAATCTCAAACGCATTGCGCTCTGGATGTGCTTCACGGATCATAGCAACCGCACCGGCTGTAATTGGACCTGAGAATGACGTACCCGACACAGGATTAGTCCCCGTTTGAGTACCTGATGCTGCTACATCAATGCTTGTGCCTGGCGCTGTAATTTCTGGTTTTAATAAGCCATCCATCGAAGGACCACGCGATGAGAATGTAGCAACCGCACCCGCTGTTGTTTTCAATTCAATGCTGATATCAAACGTCGCAGGACCGCCAGCAGCTAACTGAGCTTTTAATGCTGCACCTGCAGCAAAGTTAACCCCTACATTTTTTATTGTAACTGCAGCATCAAAGCCACCCATAGGTGCAGGAGTACCATCATCGTTGTTGTTTGCAATCATTACAAACTCAGCACCTTTAGCTTGCGCATTCAATACTTTCTGAGTAAATGCACATGCGCCACGGTCGATTAATACTGCTTTGCCTGTAAAATCAACATCTGCGGCAAATTCAGTACAACCATCTGCGTTTGTTTCAGGATAAACTAGTTCAATATCGGCACCTGAAATTGTAAACGCTTCTTGCGGACCAAAACTTGATGGCTGGATATTACCTTCAACACCTGCAACAGTACCTGTTGCAATACCAACTTCAGTTGTTGGGTGAGTCATAGCACCAACAGATAGTGCATTAGGTGTAGTACTTGGACCACCAATACGGAACGGGTTGTCGCCATCGTTACCAGCAGAAATGACCATATTTACGCCTAATTCAACTGCACGTTGAACTAAGTATTGTGTACCACCACCAGTGTAAGTGTCACCAAACTCACCTCCAAGAGACATGTTCATCACATCAACACGGTCTGAAATATCACCATCTCCGTTAGGATCCATTGCCGCTTCTAATGCTGCTGCTTGTGCTGCACTTGGACAACCACCACCACATACAGAATATGCATATAACTCAACATCAGGTGCAATACCGTTTACTGAGTTTGCAGATGATGTACCGTGATCTGTTGGATCACCCGTTGATGGAGAGTTAGCCGCGTCATTTTCAATAGGATCTGCATCATCACGAATAAAATCGTAACCACCTTGCACGATACCTTGAGGCCATGCAACTGAAGTTGGATCAGCCTGTGCAGCTAGGTAAGCCTCAACTGTACCTTCACCACCAAACGCCTCATGCGTATAGTCAATACCTGTATCAAGCACTGCAACACGTTGGCCTTTACCACTTGCAATACCATCAGTAATAAGTGGTTTAGCATTGATATATTCAGAGCTCGCAGCAACATGTAATTCTCGATCGAACATTGGTAAAACTTTAGCAACGCGATCATCTTTTGAAATTTGAGCTAACGCTTCTGGGGTTGCTTGAACAATTAAGGTTGGCGCTAAAATTTTAGTTTTACCAATTACTTTTGCATTAAAATCTAAGCTATTTAACTCAACAGTCATCATATCTTGAAGCTGCTCAATCTGCGCCGTTATTTCTCGATTAGAAGATGATTGGTAAGTCCCAGCAGCAACTGCATCGACAGACGTTTTTGCCTTAAGAACGATCATATGTGCAGAAGGTGCTTTTTTATCAGCAGCTATTTCCTTAATTTGCTCTGCGTATTTATTGGTCATTGTAGCGTCAGGCAAAGTCGCAGCATTAGCAATCGTTGCCACAAGTGCACTTGATACAGCTGTCGCGATTGCTGTTCTTTTAATTATATTGTTAGACATTGTTTCCCCTAAGATAGGTTATGTATTATTGTATTTGCTATATTTAATTCTTTGGCTATGTAACCGAATATAAAACGCCAACCTTTGTATGAGCAACAGCATTGCTACATTAAAATTACATAAAAAACAGAACACCTTACAAAAATAGCGTAAACAACTGATTTAAAACACCAAAAAGAAGCAGCCAACTTTGTAAAAAAATGTAAACAAAAATGTAAACACTGAGAAAAAAATGAACAATGATGTAATTAATATTTTAACTATGGCTAAAGTCATTCAAACAGCCGTTGCCCCTGTTTTTTTAATTACAGGTATTGCAGCAACACTTGGGGTGCTATCCAACCGTTTAGCACGTATTACAGACAGGGCCAGACAGTTAGAACGAAAATTAAAAGTTAGTACGGATGAGGAGTTTAACTTATCCTTAACCACAGAATTAAGAGCGCTCCTAAAACGTTCTCGATGTATCCACATAGCCTTCAGCTTAAGTGTCTTAAGCGCATTATTAGTATGTGCCGTGGTTATGCTGTTATTTTTATCGCACATACAGTCGATTAATTTAGGTGTCACTATTGGTAGTTGTTTTGTTGGTGCCATGGCATTGCTAATATGTGCATTTATGTCATTACTTGGCGAGGTTTTTTTGGCAACCCGCAGTATGCGTCGAGGAATGATATTTGCTGATATTGATATAAACGACTAGAGACATCGCTTTAACTTGAATTAAAGCGTTAGCTAATATACAAATACAATCAAATAACCGTCAAAGGAGTAGAGTAAAGTGAAATTGAAGCAAGTATTTATCGGGGCGTTACTATCTACATGCGCACTTAGCGTGTCTGCAAATTCTGCATTTAAAGAGCCGAGTGATGCGATTGAGTATCGCCAAGCTGCGTTCTCTATGATTTCAGTTCAAATAGGCGATATGGGTGCCATGCTTAAAGGTAAAGTTCCTTTTGATGCAGAGCAATTTAAGCAGCGTGCAAATAACGCAGCGGCATTATCTAAAATGCCTTGGGAAGCTTTTTACGCAGGCACTGACAAGGGTGATACATCAGCACTTTCTGCGGTATGGTCTGAAAACGATACTTTTATGAAAAAAGCGACAGCATTTCAACAATATGCTGATGAACTTGCTGTAGCAGCTCAAACAGGTGACAAAGCTGTTATTGGTAAAGCGTTTGGTGCGTGGGCTAAAGGGTGCAAAGATTGCCATAAGCAATTCAAAGACTAGTAAATAATGTTAATAAAAACAAAAATGGCGCTGTATTAGCGCCATTTTTTTAGCTAAGCAAATAACTTAAATGCTCACTTCCCCATGTACTCATTAATAAAACTAGTAGTAGCAAAAATATAACCCATGCAATCCACGGTGACTTTGTCTCTGGTTCTGAGCTTTTTGTTGCTAGTGCTTTATTGCCGGTGATCATTGCTTTGACCAAAGGCTTGCCTTTAATTTTGTAAGCAATAATAGCCACAACATGCAAAATAATCGCATAAAATAAAATATCAAAATTGATATGGTGCAGCCAATTGGCCAAATCAATCGTGTCACTCGATACATACTGCGCTAACGGGCCATCAGTTAAAATACCATCACTGCTCATTAAACCGCTTACTAGCTGCGCTATGATCAGAATAAAAAATAATAACACCATATAGCTACCAGGTGCAGAATGGCCCACCTCATTTGTTTTTTTGCCAGCAAAAGAAGCAAGCACCGATTTAGGAGAGTGCAGTAATGCCGATATTTTTGCTGTTTTACTGCCAAATAGGCCCCATATAATTCGTGTTGAAATAAGCGCTAAAGTAAAAAAGCCAACCACAAAATGAAGTTCGATCATGCCCTCTTCTGCACTAAAATAAAGCGCAGCAATACTCAATACTAATAACCAATGAAAGCTTCTTACAAAGCCATCCCACACTTTTACCTTAAACATTGCACCTTCCCTAAAAAAAGTATCATCTAAAACGCTAACTATTTTAGCTTCTCAATATTAAGGTATCCCGATGAGTCTTTCCACCTATGCACAGAGTCAAACACATGCAGTCAATTAAAAAACCAGTATTAAAAGGCTTTTTAGATATGCTACCGCTGTGTTTAGCGGTTATTCCTTGGGGTATCTTATGTGGCTCGTTGGCAATACAAAACGGCTTTACTCCCCTTGAAACTCAAGCCATGTCACTACTAGTATTTGCGGGCTCGGCACAGCTGGTTGCAATAGAGCTCATTGCTGGTAACACCCCCTACTAACCATTCTATTTACCACATTTATTATTAGCTCTCGCCACTTTTTATATGGCTTGGCGGTTCGTCACAAAGTAATTGAGCAACCCATGCGTTGGCGCCTGCCTGTCAGCTTTGTATTAACCGATGAACTATTTGCTTTTTCGCACCACCCGCGCGCCTATCGTACTAAAACCCGTTTAATTTATGCATTGAGCGCAGGTTTTAGCTTTTATATTGCGTGGAATATTTGGACCCTGATTGGCATTGTAGCCGGTACTATGCTCCCAGACCTCACCAATCTAGGACTCGATTTTGCAATTGCAGCGACTTTTATTGCCTTAGTAGTTCCAGGGATAAAAAACTTAGCTACTTTAGTCACTGTTATTGTTGCAGGGATCAGTGCCACTTTATTAAAAAGCACAGGCTTTGAATTGTGGTTAGTATGCTCTGCGCTTCTAGCAATGAGCGCAGGTTACGTTGTTACCCGATTAGTGCAAAATAAGGATGCCAAAAGATGATGACCACTATTTTACTAATGGCATGTATTACTTTTTTTACTCGCTATTTATTCTTACACCGCGCCTTACCATTTAAAGTAGGGCCAAAAATGCAGCAATTTTTAAGCTTTAGTGCACCTGCGGTACTAACGGCGATTTGGGTGCCAATTGTATTTATAAATGACGAGGGTATAAACCTAAACTGGCAAACCCCTTATCTCAGTGCAGCTATCGTTGCTGTTATTGTTGCTTACAAAACCCATAATATTTACTTAACGACCTTGGCCGGAATGGGGCTGTTTTTAATTTTAAATTAGCAGCAAGCGCTCTAGAAGTGACTTAGATTTTGTAGATCATCACACAAAGGTTAGACTATGCAAAATAAACAAATAATAAGCGTATTTATATGCACCCATTCCATCAACTAAAGACTACTAGTCTGCAAGGCCAGCCAATCGACTTTAAAGAGTTTGAAGGTAAAGTTGTATTAATAGTGAATACCGCAAGTGAATGTGGATTAACTTATCAATATGAATCATTGCAAGCATTACACGAAAAATATGCAAGCCAAGGTTTGGTTATTATAGGCTTTCCATGTAACCAATTTGGTCAACAAGAGCCTGGTGACGCTAAGCAAATAGCGCAAGGTTGTTTAATAAATTACGGGGTTAATTTTTTAGTCGCAGAAAAAGTGAATGTAAATGGCCAACATACAGATTCAGTTTTTCGCTATTTAAAATCTGTACTACCGGGGTTTTTAACAAGAAAAATTAAGTGGAACTTCACTAAGTTTTTAGTAGCGGCAGATGGCACACCCATTAAACGGTTTGCGCCCATTACCAAACCTGAAAAACTAGAAAAAGTAATTGAAAAAGCATTGCTCGCAGCTAAAGCTTGACCGCTAAAAAGTATAAAGAGGCCCAAAGCCTCTTTATTGCCAACTATAGCGCTTATTTGTACTAGCGAAAACCTAATCAATATAATCGTTTAAGTCATCTTCACCTAGGTTTTTACGCAAGCGTTTTTGCTCAAGGTAATCCTCTAACTTTCTTTTTACCTTTTGCTTTTTCTTGTCGTGTTGATTACGCCCGACCATTTCGTATTCGTCTTCAACAAAATCATCATCTAGCGCATCGTAACTAAATGTCTTACCCACAACCCACTCCATAAAGTGCTTGAGACCAACCTCCGATTTTTATATCGCGATAATTGGTGAAATTAAAATGTTCAACATAAATTCACTGTAAAAATTTACGTCAAAATAAAGCCACATCGCTATCCTAAATAGTCTCTGTGTCAGTATTGTGAATAAATAGCGCTAAATTTGAATTGTGGAAAGTGAGAGTTTTTTATCGTATCGATAAATTTTATTTATTAGCATTTAATTATTGGTTATTTTGACCATATTTTAGCATTTACAATGAATTCACCTTCAGCTTTGTAGTATTGAAAAAACCTCAACTCATTGTTTTTAAATATTAAAAATAATTGGCATCAAACTTGTTATAAGTTAATTATCATCAGCAAAAAACAGAGAATAAACATGAAAAAATTATTATTAGTTAGCGCAATAATGTGCACCCCTTTAGCAATGGCCCATAACACGAACGACTCTTCAATTTCATTTAGTAACGATGAATGTAACGTTGAATTTAAGAATGATGTACGCATCAAACCCAATGAGTTAGAAATTTTTAAAGCCGATAATCAGCACATGTTATTTACCGCTGAAGGTAAGCTGTCTATCAATGGCGAGCAAGTAGCATTAAATAGTGCACAGCGCCAAGCAATGACCGACTACACTGACAATTTACGCGTGCAATTACCTGAAGTGGCTAATATAGCCCTTGAAGGGGTTAAAATTGCAGGTGTGGCACTAGAAGAAGTTGCTAATGCGTTTAATATTGACGGCCTCGATAATATTTCAACCTTAATGGACGATATTCATCAAGAAGTCGAAAGCACCTTTTATCAGCAAGGTACTTTTGTAATGGGCCAACAAAGCTTTACTCAATTTGGTGAAAACTTTGAACAGCAGTTTGAAAAGCAAATAGAAACAGCGGTTGAATCAGCAGTAATGGAATCAATGGGCAGCATTTTAGTGGCATTGGGCTCTGAGTTAATGAGTTCAGGCGGTGACATGCAAGCATTTGAAGAGCGCATGGAAAATATGGGCGCACAAATAGAAGAAAAAGTAGAGCTGCATGCCAAAACACTTGAAAAGCGTGCAAATTCATTATGTGGTGATTTTGTTGCAATAGCGCAACAAGAAACGCAACTAACCGCCCAAGTTCCTGCACTTAAGGGTTATGAGTTATTTACTATTAAACAGCATTAATAGAGTAATACCCCACATTAATCTCCCTTTGCGGCATTTGCTTTTAAGCTATGCCGCATTTTGCGTTTTATACCCTATTTAAAACCATTTAACTCAAATAATAGACTGTTGAGCGGATCTACTCTTGCTGTGCAGCATTGTTTTGTGGCTTCATAGTAAAATACAAACCAAAGTATAATCTTCGCTTCGCTCTAGATCACTTAAAATACCGCCCAAGCTGATGATTGTAAGCCCAAATTGCAAATATAATTAAACCCATCTTTTTAGATTTATATCCATGAGATGGTGCGCTCCCCAGTTAGAAGCGCTTTAAAACGCAACTAACTCCAAAGTGCCTAGTAACCTAGGCACTTTTTTTATAATTTAAAAACTTCGCAACACTATTTTTTATCGTTTATTTACTGCTCTTATCTGATAAATAATTAACCACCTATAAATAACATGTTAAATCTTTGAATAAAGCAAAACTAAGCTCAACAAATACAAAATAATTTAATCTGAATAAATATTCAAAAAACTCTTTTCATAAACAGTTTAAACTCAAAAAAATCGAAAAGACCCCATATAAAAGCGACACGGCAATGAGCCCAGATGAATAATTATACAAAAAATAATAAACCAGTAGTTAAACGACAAATTAATAAAACGGTTTCGGATTAAAAAAACTAATACCTCACCAGTAATTTTTATCGCTTTATTTTTAACCACCCTGCGTGCAAAATGCACATGTTTTCAACAGACACAACCATGGAGCGAATAAAATGAACCCAATTAATACACTTAACCAAACAGCCACAACTCACGTTGCCGTTAAGCCAACTAATCGCAAAGCAAAAATGCTAGCTAAACTTAACCGTTACGGAAAAAAATTAGCACTTGGCGGTGCAATTCAATACAAATAATCACCCAACCATGATTTTGTATTGTTGCAGCAAACACCCAACCTCTAATGAAGACTCTTCTTTAGCTCCTCCTGTTTGCTGCCAGCCACCTCATAGCTAAAAATCACCTTAAATCTTCATTATTTATAAAAAAAACCGCATTTACGCTCACTTTTTAAGCAAACGATCTTTTTGCTATTTACACAGACTACTCTCCTAAGTATTATCCTGCATCACGACGTGGAGAGATGGCAGAGTGGTCGAATGCACCGGTCTTGAAAACCGGCAGGGGTTTATAGCCCCTCTAGGGTTCAAATCCCTATCTCTCCACCACTTATTTTTATTAATTGGCTTTATCCCGATTAATAATACGCAGAATAATGCGTCGGAGAGGTGTCCGAGTGGCCGAAGGAGCTCCCCTGCTAAGGGAGTATAGAGTTTGTAGCTCTATCGAGGGTTCGAATCCCTCCCTCTCCACCATTACTGAATATAAGCCACTTAATTGTGGTTTTTTTGTGCCCAAAAATAAGCTTTGCCGCTAATTGGGAGGGTGAGAACTCTCGACAGGGTTCGATAAAATGTCTGGAACAGTTTCGGCCGCTGCAAGCGTCGCGTAGCGATTGGTTACATGGATGTAAGTAAGTCTATCCCTCCCTCTCAACCATTACTGAATATAAGCCACTTAATTGTGGTTTTTTTGTGCCTAAATTTTAACAACCTATGGAATTGTTCGTTTTGGAAGGCATACTTGACTTAGGCTATTAAATTAAACAAATTGTATGGTGTTACAACTTAGTGCATTATAAACGGTACTTTAAACCAGCTTAGGTTTAACCATGGCAAAGCTAATATTACTACTGTGTTTTTTAGGTGCCTGCACTGTCAGCATGGCAAATGAAGTGACGGTTTTTAAATGCACCATTAAAGGGGTGCCGACTTTCAGTCAAACTCCTTGCGCTAAAGACGCTAAAGTGATCACGCTTAAAAACGTCAACATTATGCAAACCAATGCATTGCAATCTGAAAACGCCCTAGTTATCGATACCTCAGTTGATGACTACCTAGAGGTGCAACAAATAGAGCGCGATATTGTGCAGCTTGAGCTTAAAATAAAGCAATACCAACAAGAATACACACAAAAAAAACAACAAGTCGGGTACATGACCCAAGATAAAGCAAATCGTTTAGGCGCTAATTCGATTGCAGATGCAATTGCAACAGAAACTGCGGCACTTAAACAAAGATTTGAACCGCAAATAAAACAAGCACAGCAACAAATAGCGGCTCTCACTCAAAAAAAACAACAGCTTAATCAGCAGCCTTAACTGCCTTTTTCACCGTAGCAATAAACGTTTGGATCTCTGACGCTGTATTGTATATGTGCGGTGAAATACGAATACCGAGTTTGCGCACATCCACACTTATGTTTGCTGCCTCCAATGCCGCTAATACGGTTTGTTGATGCTCTGCAAAATCTAGAATAGCGGTACCACTGCACTGATCTTTATCGTTTGGCGATACTAAAAAAGCAGTCAGCTGCTGCTGAAGTAACGTTAACAACGCTAAATTATGCGCTCTCACTTTATCCACACCAAACTGGGCAATATATTCAATGCTATTAGCAGCAATAACATAAGGGAGTATAGAAGGCGTCCCCCCCAAAACCTAAGTGTTTTAGTGTTATATTGAAAATGCGTAATATCAAACTCGAATGGATTTTGATGTGAAAACCAACCAACATCTTTTGGTTCACATTGCGTTATTTGCTGTGGATTTACCCATAAATAGGCCGCACCTGGCCCCCCGCATAACCACTTCACACTTGAGCCAATCATAAAATCGGCATTTAGCGCCGTTAGATCGACAGGGATAACCCCTGCCGATTGCGCCACATCAATTATTGAGAG
The DNA here is from genome assembly GCF_048318575.1 of Pseudoalteromonas sp. RW-H-Ap-1. Lineage (GTDB taxonomy): Bacteria > Pseudomonadota > Gammaproteobacteria > Enterobacterales > Alteromonadaceae > Pseudoalteromonas. The sequence continues at coordinate 3,400,012 of NZ_CP166996.1, read as the reverse complement.
TGTATTCGTGACTTTACTAAGCGCCACAATATCGTTTAAAGGAGCTTGTACACCCGTATTAGAATAAACATGGCTGACAAACACACCATCAATCTCTGGAGTTAGATATCGCTGCCATACCTGCCTGTCACTTAAATCTTCATGCTCGGGGATATAACGTATTGTTGCACACGCAGGGAGTGTTTTTTGCATTACAAACCCCATACTTGGAAAATCGGCCTGCGCCATTAATACTGTGCAGTGTGGTTTATTAAACACGGGATGCGACATAAGCAATTTAGTTAAACCGCTAGATAAATTAACCTGAGGACAAAACTGCTCACTTGGCGCATTAAATAGCTGCCCTAAAGCACCCGTAAACTTTTCTATAGCTGGTAGCCATTGCTGCCATGGCTCCTTGGCACTTTCCTGCCAAGGAGTAAAAAAATGCTCAGTAGCATTTTCTAAAGTACTTTTTAAAGGTCGACCAACAGAGTGGCTTAATAAATAGCAACCCTGTGGCATACAAAAGTCATTTTTAGCCATATTAATTTATCCATTGCTTTAGGGTATTTAAGTCATCAAAGCGCGTATTAATATCGTCTCGCTTAGCTGCTGCACGTCTATCTCTTAATTTAGCTAAGGAATCGAGTAATACTGGCAAAGGCGGTCCACTGGCAGTGACTTTATCAATATGCTGTTGTTGCATTTGCTGTGACGGTTGGGCAATAAACTTTTCGACCAGTTGGTTATGATGACCGATAGCGGTGTCACCATGTAATTTACACACTTGTATAAATAGTTTGCCGTGCTTTTGAAACCACTCTGTGTGTTTATATTGTTCGGCTTTTAAGAAGTCATCCATAAAGCTTTGCATACGCATGGCTTCTCGCAATATTTGTTGATCCTCTGGCATCATATATAAAAATTTATCCACCAGCATTTGCGAGTAACTCGGCTCATTGGCACTACAAAGCCCTAACAGCATATCAATAACATTAATGCCGGCAAAATCTCCAGCATTTGCACCACGGTAAACTTCTTTACCTACCCGGTAAGGCTTGTAATATGGGCGTACACAATTAAAAAAACGCTCGGTATCAAGTTGAGTATACAAAGCATTATTCGACGCTATTACATCAATAAGTGCCGTTTTAACCACCTCAAGTAGTTCAGCCGTGACAGGATGTGAAATGCCTAATGGCAATATTTTTAGTAAAGCATCACTCGCACGTTTATACGCTAAAATACCTTGGGTGTTGTAATCTAAAAAAAGGGCTTCATCATCAAGATTTGTAAACCGTTTATAGATGCCATTAATGGCTTTATTATGAGTGGTTAAATGTGCGGTGGCAAAACGAGGAGTTACTCCAATAGAAGCACCAATATGCATAGCAAGCGCCGATGCTTCTATCAGCGGTGAACTATTCTCTCTGCTTGGCTCTGTAATTTCATGTCTACGACAAGCCGCCATGAACAAGCCTACATTACCAAGTAAATCAAATGCGCTATCAAATCCTTCGTCGGTATTACCTTCGACTAATAAATCGCTGATCAGCGCATTACCTTGCTCTTTCAAAGTCTGCTTTAAGTTATCCCCGACCCCTTCAACATTTGCCTTATCTGCTTGCTGCCAATACAACTCCTCTAATTGAGAGTTTAGGGCAACAAACTCAGACCTAATCCAATTATCAAATTTAGCTGTGTAAGAACTCATGACTATATCCTGTTATTATTATTTTTTAATGCTAACAAAGATCCCAGAGGTTAAAGCGCTAAAAAAAATAGTAAAAACAGTCATTGTTAGCAATAATCACTATTATTAGATAGATAATTAATAAGATTCTACAAATATGTTAGATAATAAAGACCAGCAGCTACTCGTTGCCTTGCAATCTCAAGCTCGAATGTCGGTATCAGAATTAGCCAATACTATAAATCTCTCGGATACTCCTACTCTAAGGCGCATTAAAAAGCTTGAGCAAGAACAGGTTATTATTGGTTATCACGCTGCTATTAACCCTAAGTCACTCAACCTTAATGTACTGGTTTATGCTTTCGTGCGACTGTGCCAAAACTCAGTGAGTGCCGCACAACAATTTGAACAACATGTAAAAAAGCTACCGCATGTACTTGAGTGTTCTGTGATCTCAGGCAGCCACGACTATTTATTAAAAATTATCTCTCAGGATTTAGAAAGTTATGAGCAGTTTGTAAAGCACCAACTAGGAAGCTTAAGCTGTATCGCCAACATAGAATCAACCGTTGTATTAAAGCAATCATTCAGTAAAAAACAGCTACCACTTTAAAATATACGCCTAGGTTAGGACCGTTTATTTTCGAAGTTAATTAGGTAATAATTAGCTTTAGTATAAGCTTTTTGATTACACCTTTTTATAAACTAATCTTAGCAGCTCAAGTCTAAATAAAGATGACTCAGTATTTCTTTTGCCATCAAAATCAAACCTAAGAACAACGCTAATTTGAAAGTATTATATTTAATCAACATCTTGCAAAACCTCTATAACTCGATAAGCTCTCAGAATGTCTTTGCGTATATTGCTATGTTAAATGAACACATACCCACATATAAAATTTATCAATAACTTAATAATAATCACGCGCTATAACTTAAGCACCTCTTTTTCCTTATGTACTTATGCTCGCAGTACCAAGATAAGGCTATTATTATGAGCCACTTTTCTCACCAATGGTTTAATAGCATCAACCAGATTGACGCAACACAATGGCATCATTTTTTTGGCGATGATCCTTTTACTCAACACACTTTTTTATACGCACTTGAGCAAAGCCAATGTGTAAGCGCAAAAACAGGTTGGCAGCCTCATCACTTAGCCGTTTATGAAGGTGATAAACTCATTGCGCTTGCACCTGGCTACTTAAAAGCGCACTCCTACGGTGAATATGTATTTGACTGGGCATGGGCAGAAGCTTATGAAAAAAATGGCTTAGATTATTACCCTAAATGGCTGTGCGGTATTCCCTTTAGCCCGATTGAGGGACAAAGAATACGTATTATGCATAGCAATCCAAAACTAGTATATGAGTACATAACAGAGCAGCTTAAAAGCCACTGTGCAGAACAGGGATGGTCAGGCTGGCATGTAAACTTTTGCGATAAAGCACAAGCCAGCCACCTTGATGATACCGGTGCGATGCGAAGAACCGGCGTGCAGTTTCAATGGTTTAATAATAACTTTAAAGATTTTGACGATTTTTTAAAAACCTTTAATGCCCGTAAGCGTAAAGCGGTAAAAAAAGAGCGCGCTAAAATCACAGAGCAAAATATCAGTATTGAATGGCTTAAAGGTGAACAAATTACTGCTGCCACAATGCATCTTTTTTGTGAGTTTTATCAACGCACTTATTTAAAACGATCGGGTCATTTAGGCTACTTAAACAGTGAATTTTTTAGCTTGCTACACGCTTTAATGGCTGACAAATTGCTCATTATGCTAGCCAAAAGAGACCAGCAAGTAATTGCCGCCACCTTAAGCTTAATTGGTGAAAATACCCTTTACGGCCGTTATTGGGGCGCCAGTGAAGAGGTAGATTCGCTTCACTTTGAGCTGTGTTATTACCAAGGAATTGACTATGCTATTAAGCATAACATTCAGTGCTTTAATGCTGGGGCACAAGGAGAGCATAAAATCACTCGTGGTTTTCAACCGATAATCACTTACTCTGCCCATCACATTGTTCACCCCGATTTTAATAATGCCATTGCAGATTACTTAGAACGCGAATGCCAACATATCGAAATTTACAAACAACAATGTAGCACTTTATTGCCGTTTAAAAATGAGTAACTGATTATTTGCAGGCATCGCCGTATCGCTGAGTAACTTAAGCCCTGATTTCACTGCAAGTTGCTCAACCGCTTCGAAATCACGAATACCACTAAGCGGATCGCGACTTTGCAATAAACTATTAAACTCATCATTACTGGGGCTGGTAAACTCCCCTTTATATTTGAAAGGGCCATATACACACACCACCCCTTGCTGGTTTAAGTGCTGATTTACTCCAGCAAAAAAACGCGTAATTAACTTCCAGCTCACTATGTGAAAAGTATTGGCAGTATATATCGCATCCACTTTGTTCACTGGCCAAGGATCGTTAAGGTCTAGTAATAAGGGCAGATGCAAATTTGCCAGTTGCACCTCATCATGCCATAACTTTATTCCTTGATGATTAACCTCTCGGTCACTGGTATACCATTGTAAATGTGGCAATTTTTTGGCAAAGAAAACGCTATGCTGACCCGTCCCCGAGCCTATCTCAAGTACTGATGCTGCATTTTGCAATGCAGGCTGCAAAGCCTTAAGTATATGATTTTTATTATTTTCGCAGGCTTGTGAAAACGGTTTGCTCATGCTGGTGCACCTAAATTGCAAATGAATGAACAATAGTAAAACAAATTTCAGCTATTCTGTCGTGAGTAAATTAACCAAAATAATAAAATAACCTTAATTTCAATACGTTAAATTATATTTACCGAGCTGGTACGCTATATGCTTTTATTAAATTACTCACTTAATGAGTACTAAACTACAAAAGGATAACATTATGTATATTTCACCTTACACCGCAGTAGATGCTGCAATGGCAGTTACAGACAAAAGCCTAGATAAAACGAGTTATGAAACAGATTGTAGAGCAACGGTTATCGACTTACTTTCTCATGTAAAAAATACTCAAAAGGCACAAAACAAACATGAAACAGACCAAATATTTATTCTTGGCTACAATTAAAATTCTGTTTAGCCTTGTAACCGGCTGTTTATATAAATACATTATTTAAGTCGACTTAAAATCAGTTTAAGTCGACTTTTTAGTTTTAATCCCACTTGTTAACTTGCCTTGACGCCCTCTACTTTTTAGCTATACCGTTGTAAATAGTAATAACAGCACCATATCTTTTTATATAGCGTAGTTAAATGTCATATATTCTCTTTTATAGGAGTACTAATGAGTAACTTTAGAACAGAATCAGATAGCATGGGCACACTCAACGTGCCCGCTGACGCACTTTATAAAGCACAGACCCAACGCGCCATTAATAACTTTACGATCAGCAGACTCACAATGCCGCAGCAATTTATTATTGCCTTAGCGTATATTAAGCAAGCCGCTGCAATAGCCAATTTCAAACTAGGCCATTTAGATAAAACGAAAGCAAATGCGATCGACCTCGCCTGCCAAGAAATTATTGATGGTAAGCATTATGAGCATTTCCCTGTTGATATTTTTCAAACTGGCTCAGGTACTAGCTCAAATATGAATGCTAATGAGGTCATTGCGAGCTTAGCCTCAAAACACGCTAACCAAGCTATTCACCCAAATGACGATGTGAATATGGGGCAAAGCTCTAATGACGTTATTCCCACTGCGATTGCTTTAAGTAGTGCTATTAGTGTTGATAAAAAATTACTGCCAGCACTGGCAAATTTAGCAGACGCCTTAGAGCAAAAAAAGCAGACATCGGCCACATAGTTAAAACTGGGCGCACTCATTTAATGGATGCAATGCCAATAACTTTTGAGCAAACACTCAGCGCATGGCAATCCCAGGTAAAGCATTCAGCTAGCGGTATTGAGCATGCGCTAAAACGTGTCTGTGAGCTAGCGCAGGGTGGCACAGCGGTAGGTACAGGTATTAATGCCGATCCACAATTTGCCGCTCTATTTGCTACACAGCTAACTGAAAAGGTGGGAATACAATTTACCCCGAGTGATAACTTCTTTTATAATATTGGCTCACAAGACGCCATTGTTGCTTTATCCGGGCAACTAAAAGTCTATGCCGTTGCGCAAATGAAAATAGTCAACGATTTGCGTTGGATGAATTCAGGCCCGCTTGCGGGACTTTCAGAAATTGAACTTGAAGCATTACAGCCTGGTTCATCCATTATGCCTGGCAAAGTGAATCCGGTGATCCCAGAAGCCGCTGCAATGGTTAGCGCTCAAGTGATTGGTAACGACGCGACCATTACGGTTGCAGGCCAAGCTGGCAACTTTGAGCTTAACGTAATGCTGCCGGTAATCGCTTACAATATTTTGCAAAGTACCGAGATACTCGCTAATAGTGCGCAAGCCTTGGCAGGTAAAGCCATTGCTAGCTTTAAAGTTAATCAAACTCAGATTGATAAAGCATTAACTAAAAACCCGATTTTAGTGACCGCGCTAAACCCTGTTATTGGCTACGAAAAAGCAGCAAAAATTGCCAAGCAAGCTTATCAGCAAGCACAGCCAATTATTGATATCGCCGAGCAAGAAACCGACCTTTCTCGATCAGAATTAGAGGCATTACTCAATCCAGCTAAATTAACGCAAGGCGGCTTGACGTAAAAATTCTCCTTATCACCTCTTTAATATGTTGATAGTAGAGTTTTTATTGCTGTAATGAATGCACCGTGTATGATAGTGATGAATAATTCATCACTATCAGGAACGATTATGCGTACTCCATTACTCGCTCTACTGCTACCGCTTTGCTTAACGGCTTGCTTGGAAACAACCTCAACTAACACTGAGGAAACTAAAGCCAATGCGGTAGAAAATACGTCTACGCCGATACCGCAACAAAAATTACCACAAGCGAATAAGCAAAATAAAATTGCACAGCCGTTACCAGCTGATGCTGTAAAAGAAGTATCGCTTGATGATATTAAAACGGCAAAAAATAAGCTTAACAACTTAATTGCAGATAAACAGTGTTCAACGAGTTCACAGTGTAAAGTAAATGCTGTTGGTAGCCGAGCATGTGGTGGACCGAGCGATTATATTGTGTACTCTACGCAAAGCGCACCCCAAAAGCAGGTTTCAGCCCTAAGCGATACCATTACTCAATTGGAAAGTACTTATAATGCGCAAAAAGGCATGATGAGTATTTGCCAACATTTAACTGCGCCTAGTACCCAGTGCGTTGAAAATAAATGTGTTAAACTTGAAGGCTCTGCGGTAAGTGTATTTTAAGGATTAGATTATGAGTTGTTTGTCATCCGTAATTAAACTATCAGCTGCCAGTGTTGTCATGACTATGCTGCTTAGCGGTTGCAGTAGCGCACTAACACCAAGCACAGCTCAAAACGCGAGTGAATCTGTTTTAAATACTCAGCTTAATGAGCTTACAAGTAATAAAAGTTGCACAGCCAGTTATCAATGTAAGGTGTTAGGTGTTGGCTCGCGTGTCTGTGGGGGGCCGAGTAAGTATGTTGTGTATTCAACATTAAATAATTCTCAAAAGCATGCCGAGCAATTAGCACAAAAAATCACTCAGCAAGAACAAAAAAATAACACTGCGCTTGAGTTCGATGACTGTTCACCAGTGCTAGAAGTTCACTCTTTATGTATTGATAACCAATGTAAAACCGTTAATTACCAGTAGCAGTTCGTTTCGGTGTTAATTTAATAGTGGTATTAACACCGAAATAACCACTACCATGAAAATACATACACCAGCCTTAAAAATGTATTCCAAAGGCATGTTCTTTTGTACCCAATAAGCATATATAAAACGCACAAAGTAGCTTGCCGCTGTGCCAAATAACGCAAACATAAGTAAGTAGGCAATCAATATAATATTCACAGCTGCACTTCTTTAGAAATAATAACCTCAGTGTAAGTATTTTATATAAAGAAGGCAAAAGGGTTACTTAGTCTTTTTTGTATGCTCAATGAGTAGATCTGCGACCTGTTGCTTTACCGCTCTTTTATCATCTACTGCAACTTCAAACCGACTAGCCAATTGCGCTATTTCATCATCATTTAAATTAAACGATAAACGCTGCCGTGTTTTTTTAGACTTTACATCAAGACCTAAAATTTTACGGATCATGTCTGAGGGAGTGAGTTCTTGATCGATGGCTTGTTTTTTTATCGACTTTTGTACCTCACTACTCAAATCAAAGGCCATTTGCGTGGCGCGCACAGCTTGCTCTTGGCGCAACCACTTGTCTTTAGCATCACTCACTGGGCATCTCCAGGAAACAAATCAACAATATCGCTAATTGGGCGAGTTAATGTCAGTGATACTTCTGTTTCACCTCCCTCCCAAATTTCGATATTAACGCTATGCCCTTCATCGGGTGACGCCAAACAAATCATTTCACAGGGTTCACCACCGTCTTGCTCATAGCGAGGTAGCGCTTGGCCACGAAAATCTTTATTATGAAAATAACATACATAAGGTGATTCGCTTTGTTGATAACTTCCAGCTAAAAACTGCATAAAACGCTCAGGCGTATTTTTAACTGTAATATGCGTTAACGACTCTTCATCAAAAATACGTGAAAACTCATCCAAACCAAATACTTCATCAACATCATCACGCTGAATCTTTATTGAGAAATTAGCCCACTGCTCACCATCGTTTTGTTCTATTTGTAAAAACACCACTTGGCCTGTGTTAGTTTCAAGTACGAATTCAGTATCACTACTATGTTGGTACTGATACGTTTGCACATCAATAACGCGAAGTGTTTGGCCTTTGAGCCATGCAGGATAAGCAAACGAATCAATTACTGTAAACATGTCACCTTTTTTAAGGTCACTCGCGTGACTAAGCTGACGTTCTGGCTTTTTTTTAGATTTGAAAAAATTAAACATATAAGGTGCCTCTGTAAGCAAAAAAGGTAACGGAGCAAAACTCGGTTACCTTTTTAATATGGTTTTGAATGTTAGCTATTTTGCTTCGCTTTAATGCGCGCTAAAATATCAGCACTTTTTGGATTGGTATCACCAATACCCGCTTCAGCCATTTTAGCTTTTAAATCATCGCCATTAACATCTGCTTCTAGAGACTTTGCAGCACCTAATTGATCAGTACGGTCTTGTTGGCGTTGCTTAATGCGCTCAAGCGACTGACGAGCTGATGTCATCGACGAGCTATTAGTATTAAGCGTGCTATTTACAGCCATTGTCGCTTGTTGCACGCTTTCTGTGGTTTTAACCATAGTAAGCTGACGCTGGTTTTCTTTAATTGATTTTTCAGCATCTTTAACTTGCTGCTTCAATGTCACTATGTGATTAGTAAAGCCCGCTAATACTTGCTCGTGTTCGGCTTTCTCAGCTTCAAAGTCACCTATTTTTTCTGCAATTTCTAATGCTAATGCTTCATTCCCTTTTTCAAGGGCTTGACCTGCATACGCTTCGTGCTCAGCAATTGATGCATCTACTGCGCTAATTTTACGCTTAGTTTGCATCTCTTTAGCCATTACTTCTGTCAGGCTTTTTTTAGCACGATTCAGTGCATTTTGTGCATCGGCAATTTCTTGTTCAAAAATACGAATACCATTCGCATCAACAATTGCTTCGCCCGCTTCACGCGCGCCACCACGTACCGCTGTAAATAATTTTTTTAAAATACTCATAATCTTAACTCCAAAAACTTGTTTATATCCTATTAGGTAAAGCGAGAGCCATATACTATTAGCAATCAGCACTTACCTATGCGGGTATCCTAATCGTTTAAATACAAGGTCACGGCTTCTAGTGCATCAATTGCGTTATCTGCTAACGTGACTAGTTCGTGGGTAACGTCATCTAATGATGAATTTACCGAAAGTGCACCAAAAATCGCATATTTATTATCAATTTTGGCAAATGCACTTAGCGGAATTGGCACGTTTAAACGCAGTAGTGTTTCGTTTAACTCGTCGCGTAACTCGCTTTTTACTTCGTCTTCACCAAACAAGTAGCTAATACATAATAGTTGCTCTTGTGTTTGGGTAACAAAAATTGGAAGCTCATCGTTTCCATCAACAATGACTTGTAAAACATCTTGCTCACCTGGATTGGCAATCAAGAAAGACTCAAAGTTAGCACCCTCAGTTTCAAAAGACGCTAATTTTATTGAAAGTTCATTTAATTCCATGTCTCTGCCTTTTTGTCGTTTGACATATTATGTCTGAGTTAAGATTCGCATGGCCGACATATTATGTCAACCATGTTTTATTAATTTTTATACAATTCACTTTCTATTTGCCAAGCAGCCCGGTAATAATCATATAAACGACCAGAACCTAACCTATTGACTTCAATATCGTTAACTTGTTCAAAATAGTTATTAGGAAATGCAAAACTGGCTAATAAATATTTTTTACTAATCCACCGAGATGGCACTGGCATATCCGTTATATTGCTAATACGTGCACTTGGTGCTTGCCCCATTTTAGTAGCAATAGTCCACCCCCACTGACCAAACGAAGGAATGTTTTGCTGATATTGCTCTACATAATCAAAACCTGCGGCTTTCACCGTTTTAGCAATACTTAAAAATGCCTTTTTTGCATGATAAGGCGAGGTTGACTGTACCGCCATAGCACCATCAGGTGCCAACAATTGACGTACATGATTATAAAAATAATCGCTGTACATCTTATTCAGATCGGGGTGATTAGGGTCAGGTAAATCAATTAATATAGTATCGAACTGCTTAGCCTGATCCAGCAGCCTTTCAACTTCTAAAAATGCATCGCCCACAATAATATTTGCTCGCGGGTCATGCATCGATTCATTATTGAGTGCCACTAGTCGCTGTTTAATATCTTCAGGCGGTGTGTATTGGTTATCTTTATGACCAAATAAATTAAGTAGCTGTCCATCTAGATCAATTAAGGTCACTTCCTCAACCGGCCACTTTAATACATCTCGCATGGCTAACCCGTCGCCGCCGCCAATAATCAAAACACGGTCATGGCGATTAGATGCGAGCATTGCAGGATAAACCAGCATTGAGTGATATATTTGCTCATCTACACTAGAGAACTGCAAACGACCATTTAAGTATAGATCGGTGATTGGCTGTGGCTGATTTTTACTTAAGCGTTCGGTTAACACCACATGCTGGTATTTCGTTGCTTGGGAATAAATAACTTTATCTTTGTATAGTACGTTACTTAGGTTATCCATCCAGCTACTACCAAACTGCAAAATAAAAGCGAATAACACCAGCAGTAATATATGGCAAACCAATAGCAACTTAGCAAAGCGTACATAGCTATGGTAACGCCATAAAAAGGCAAGGCCGGCAATAATGTTAAATAGCGCTGTCCAAGCGGCGGCTTGCATTATTGGCATCGCGAGCATAATACTCACCCAAATTGCCGCGCCAATACCAGCGCCAATATAGTCAGCCCCATATATAGTGCCGGCGTTATTTTCTAAAAAACGTCCATAAACATGCTGGCGAATACGCGCAATAAGCGGTATTTCCATACCAATAAATAACCCTAATATTAAGCCAAATACATAAGGTAAAAAGCGCGACCACTCTTGCAGCTTTTGAAACACATAACCATTAAGAATAACATCAGGGGGAATATTAAAAATACTTGAGAATAAATGAGGGAGTGAATAGCTTACAGCAATAATACTGGCAATGGCTAATATACAGCCCATACCTATGAGCGCAATAATGCTTTCTAGCCAAGCAAATGCGGTAAAGGCATCTTTAAACCAACGCGCTAAAAATGCCCCCATCCCCATAGCTACAATCATAGTGCCTATCATGGCGTAAATTGCACTCTCAACTGAACCAAGTACTCGGCCAGCGTAATGAGATAGTAAATATTCATAAATAAGGCCGCACCCTGCGAGTACGGCCATAACTGTGATCAGTAAAATATCATGCCCAAGTAAATTAAATTTACTTGGGGAAGCTTGAGTTGATGACACGTGATTATGCACCCAGTAGTGTGGCCATAGTGATCCCGACAGCAAATGACACAGCTGCAGAAATAGCGGCAACACCCACATTCTTTTGACGATTCACTTCATCTGAAATATTACACCCAGCAAGAATGATTTTAATCGTCAGTAAGTGCAGTAAAATGAAAGCAACCAAACTAACAACGGCACTTAGCGCCCAGTAAAGTAAACTCGCGTTAATATTATCGGCAGCATAAGGAGCAATACCTGTTGCAGCAGTAATGGCTAATGCACTACCAATTAAAAAGCCTGCATAACGAACACCTACTGCTAAATTACCATCAACAATGGCTTGTTGTAGGCAATCACCGCTTTTATTGGTGCGTTTAAATAACTGCACTCGGTATTGGCTTACTAAAAGCAACACCACACTACCAATTACAAAAGCGGCAATCACAATAGGAATGCCATGCCAGCCTTCGGTAGCAACCCACAATAGTGCAGAGCGAATAACCACCGCAACACTAACTACATGGCCAAAATCAATAATTGACGCAGTAACGTTACCTTTGACTATTTCGTTATGTAAGCTTACTTTACGCAATGCCACTTTATCTTGAAAAAAGTGACCCAGCTTTATAAGCAAAATTGCTAATGCACCATAGCCAAGCATTAACAGAGCTTCTTTTTGTAACGTAGCAGCAAAAGCACCACTACTTACACCCGTTAATACAATCGCAAGGGCAACTAAGCCAGCGGCAAAGCTTATTCCGAATGCAAAGTTATCTCTCTCGGTAATTTCATCATTAGCATGTAAATTAGACACCCAACCTTTAATATACTTTAGGCTGACAAACAGTAAGATGATAATTGCAAAGTCTACTGACAGTGCTTGCAAAGACCACATAGTTATTCCATTAAATTCATACATATTATTCTAACTCCAACGTTATTCTTTACTTACCACGACTTACGCCGCGCGAGGTTCTGCTGCTGCTATTACGAACCGATCCTGAATTATTGCTATAACTACTCGCTCTTGAGTAACTGCTGCGACTTTTAGGCGGCGTATAACTGCTGCGACTCAAACCTGATGCACCTGTTTTTTTACTCGCATAAGGACTAGTGAACTGCTTGCCTTGGCGTTGGTAAGATTGTCGTGTACGTGTTTCTAATGCACTTTGGGTTTTTATTTGTTTAGGGCTTGAGTAACGAGTACGACCATAGTCATTGTAGTAACTATACTTGCGGCGTTTACTCCAACTTCCGTATTCAACTCGGTCAAATACATCACCCAAAATACGGTACATGCCGTACCATTGCCAAAAACTAATACCGCTACTATTCGTTTGCCAATTACCATAGTTAGGATTACCTACCATTTGGTTACCAACTCCTTGGCCTTCAGCTTTTTGGCTTATAGCGCCAACTCGTGCCAAAGAGCCATTCGACATATCCGCAAGCATATTAATAGGATCGGTTAAGGCATCAGAAAATAACGTTGGCTTGGCCGCCTCACGCAATAAATCAATATTGTATAAAGTGTCTTCGTAAGGAGGAATTAAGTAATTACCCTTAATATCATCAAGACGTTGGGTTAAGCCACTATAAAGGGCTCCTTGGCGTGTGGCATCAAGGCTAACTACATCAACAACCTTACTGAGTTCAGGCTGCCGTTGTTTAAGGATACGACTGTATTCTTTAAGAATAATCGCATTACGTATACTACCATTATCAAGTGCTTTACCAAGCTGAGTAAGCTCGATATCGGCCTTTTTAATGGACTCTTGAATTGTTTGTTGTAGCTGTTCTTCTTTAGATTGACAACCAATCAGTGCTGTAAACAAACAAAACAGGCTGAGAAGTTTCCAAGCTTTTAAATTCGACATTCATGTCACCTGATTTACTAAATTATCCTAGATAGTTTTACACAGGACAGTTATTAAACCAACAATGAAATTGCAACAAGATGATAATTTAGGGACTAGTTTAAAGATGCAAGGAGAATAACTAAGATCAGTAAAGACGGAGTGCTGATGGTAATACTTCAAAACTGAGGGCTGTATACTGACTATATTTGGAGTGGGTGCGCTACTTCGTTGTGATGACGCAGTAGAATGCCTTAGGGTCGGCTCTGATCAATTCTCTTCCTTTAACCTAATACCTTTCAGCTCGAACCTTCTTTTTACTTTATTCCAGACGTAAAAAAGCCCGACTCTTTCGAATCGGGCTTTCTTGTATTTGGAGCCTGGTAATGACCTACTTTCACATAACAAATGCTACACTATCATCGGCGCTGTTTCGTTTCACTACTGAGTTCGGCATGGGGTCAGGTGGGTCCAAAACGCTATTGTCACCAAGCAAATTTGGTTGTCAGTCCGTATTACTACGCACTAACTAAAATTTGGAATTCTGATAATAAAAGAGTATCGTAAATCTACTTTAGTTATATTAACTTCTTCGCTTGTTTCACTATCACATAAAACGCGTTTGGCGTTGTATGGTTAAGCCTCACGGGTAATTAGTACAAGTTAGCTTAATGGCTCACACCACTTCCACATCTTGCCTATCAACGTTGTAGTCTTCAACGGCCCTTCAGAGACTTTAAAAGTCTAGTGAGAACTCATCTCGAGGCCTGCTTCGCGCTTAGATGCTTTCAGCGCTTATCAGTTCCGAACGTAGCTACCGGGCAATGCCATTGGCATGACAACCCGAACACCAGCGGTTCGTTCACTCCGGTCCTCTCGTACTAGGAGCAACCCCTCTCAATTCTCAAACGCCCACGGCAGATAGGGACCGAACTGTCTCACGACGTTCTAAACCCAGCTCGCGTACCACTTTAAATGGCGAACAGCCATACCCTTGGGACCGACTTCAGCCCCAGGATGTGATGAGCCGACATCGAGGTGCCAAACACCGCCGTCGATATGAACTCTTGGGCGGTATCAGCCTGTTATCCCCGGAGTACCTTTTATCCGTTGAGCGATGGCCCTTCCATTCAGAACCACCGGATCACTATGACCTACTTTCGTACCTGCTCGACGTGTCTGTCTCGCAGTTAAGCTGGCTTCTACCATTACACTAACCGTACGATGTCCGACCGTACTTAGCCAACCTTCGTGCTCCTCCGTTACTCTTTGGGAGGAGACCGCCCCAGTCAAACTACCCACCAGGCACTGTCCGTAACCCCGATTCAGGGGCCAACGTTAGAACATCAAAACTACAAGGGTGGTATTTCAAGGACGACTCCACAAAAACTAGCGTCTCTGCTTCTAAGTCTCCCACCTATCCTACACATGTAGGTTCAATGTTCAGTGCCAAGCTGTAGTAAAGGTTCACGGGGTCTTTCCGTCTAGCCGCG